>CAKUKT010000282.1 GCA_934663655.1 uncultured Victivallaceae bacterium | reverse complement strand
CCGGTATCGCCGAACGCAAATTTGAATGCCTTGATTATCTGGCCAGCCCGCTTTTCGAAGATTTCGCCAATGAACTCTACGAAATCCGCAAAGCCAAAGGCCTCACTCCGGAAAAGGCGCGCGCGATGATGTCGAGCCGTATCTATTTCGGTGCGATGATGTGCCGCCGCAAACTGGTGGACGGTCTGGTCGCCGGCAGTATCGCCTCCACCGCCGACATGCTGCGGGCCGCGTTTCACTGCATCGGTACCGCGCCGGGCATCAAGAGCGCCAGCAGTACCTTTGTGATGGATCTCGCCGAACCCACGCCGGCCGGTGATGAAGTGCTGCTCTTCGCCGATTGCGGCGTCAATCCCAATCCGGATGCCGATCAGCTGGTGGACATCGCGCTGGCGACCAGCAACACCTACCGTTCGCTGTTCGGGCGGACGCCGCGGGTGGCCTTCCTCTCGTTTTCGACCAAGGGCAGCGCCTCCCACGATCTGCTCGTCAAGGTCACCGAAGCCGCGGATAAATTCGCCGCCCGCATCGCGGCCGAGAAACTCGACATTGTTTCCGACGGCGAACTCCAGGCGGACGCGGCCCTCGTGCCCTCCGTCGCCAAGGCCAAGGCTCCGAACAGTCCGCTGGCCGGAGCCGCCAACGTGTTGATCTTCCCCGATCTCAACGCCGGCAACATCTGCTACAAACTGGTGCAGCGCCTCGGTCGGGCCAATGCCTATGGCCCGGTGCTCCAGGGACTGGCAATGCCGCTCAACGATCTGTCGCGCGGCTGCAACGCCGACGATATCTACGGCGAAATCGTGATCACCGTCTGTCAGTCGATCTGACCACGGACAAAATAAAAAACGGCGGCGGAAAATTTTCCGTCGCCGTTTTTTTTGCGGTTCATCGGAGCATATTCCTTCGCTGCCGCCGAGCCGCCGGGCCGCCCCCTTCCCTGCCGTTTCAAACGCGAGACAGCTTTGTTGTATCACCTCCCGGCGGCGGCGGCAATCCGCCGGTGCCGTTCGAGACATTGCTTATGCTGCTCCGCCCCCCACTGCGCCGGTTCTCCTCCCGGCCAGAATCCGGAAACATTGAGCAGACAGCTCAGCCCTTCCCGGCGGGCGAAACGCAAATCCGCTTCAATCCGCTCCAGGGGGGAGTTCGCGATCAACGTCACCGATCCGGCTTCGCGAAGTTCGGTAATCGCCAGCTGTCCGGCATGTATTCCCCGCAATCCCCGGGTCTTGAGCAGCGCGCTGAGCACGTGCCGGAAATCACCACAGGAATGAACAGTAATACCGCCGAACCGGTCGCTGATAAGTTCAGCGGATGGATTGTAGATTTCCTCGCAGAACTGCGGCGAAACCATCACAATGCCGTCCTGCGACAGCGTCGCCCCGTTGCCGGAAGGAGCATAACTCCATCCCCACAGATGCGTTGGAACGAACAGTTCCCCCAGCTGACGACGTTGCGCCTCCCACAGCATGATGAAAGCGGCGGCGATTTTATTCATGAAGCGCAGACAGAGTTCCGGTTCGGTGCAGGCGGCGACGAAGAACTCCTCGTAGCTCCACAACTTCGCACACACCTCCGCCGGCCCCTGCATGTCCATCACATTGACCGGGATCGCCCCTTCGGTCTCCTCCACAAAACGTCGCTGCAACGCCAGCAGCCGGTCGGCAATACCCCCCGGGCGGATCTCCGGCTCCGGCAACTTGTCGATATCCTCCGGAGAGAAGATCAGCGGTGCGGAAGCCGTGACGTCGCCCAGCACCTCCTCGTGCGCACCGAACATCTCCGGAATCGTCCCCTGATGACAACCGGGGAAAAATCCGGGAATGTAGTCGTCATCCACGAAGCCGCGATAGATCATCTCATCGAGCGCAACGATGATTCGTTCGTCGTCGCGGTAGATGCGATCGTAATAGTCAAGATGACACGGACCGTAATGAAACGGCAACGGCAGCGACGGATCCCGATCTTTCCAGATGTTGTCAATCCGGCGCCGGGATTTCCCCACCCGTTCCGGCGGATAGAGATCGGCAATCCGCTTGAGCCGTTCGCGGATTTCCGCTCTCATCAATTATCTCCGGGATAAGGTTCCAGCGGCCGGCGGCTGCGCGCATGAAACTCTCTATACAGCCGTCCCGGAGTGTCATCACGTTTGACCAATCTGACCAATTCCGCCAGCCCCTCCGCCTCGTCCCGGAATGCGAGTTTCCCCTTCTCCCGGGTGGCCGGAGTGGTATCGGCCGCCAGCATCCGCGGGTGCTTGGCGTACCACCAGCTCGGCGTATGCGCATTGAGTTTGCGGAAGGCGGCTTCCCGCTCGAGCGATTTGCCGTATTCGGCCGCGACCATGCTTTTGACCAGATCCGGACGGATGACCGACATCAACGATGTTTCACACTCGCCGCCGTGACCATCGTACCCGGCCTCCAGGTAACCGGCTTTATGATGAGCACTCGTGTCGAATAGAGTGTACACCGAATAAGGCTTCTCCGCATCCAGCAACTTCTCACAGAAATAATTCAACATGTTGATATTGCCGCCATGCCCGTTGAAGATCACAATCTTGTCGAATCCGTTGCGGCAGATTTCGTCGCAGACCGATTCCAGCAGCTGCAGCAACAAATCAAACCGGATCGCAATCGCGCCGGGTTCACATTTGGCGTGAGTATTCTGACCGAAGTAATAAAATGGGAACACCATCATCGGTTCGAGCTTCGCCGCTTCCAGCGCAACCGCGCGGATATTGATCGTGTCCTGGCCAAGCGGCAGATGGTCGCCATGTTTTTCAATCACCCCGATCGGCAGCACACAAACCCGACCGCACGTCTCGACCGCAGCCGCAAATTCGGGACCGGTCAACTCTTCCCAGATCATCATTTCACTCCTTATTCTGCAATAAATTGCCGTCGGCTACTTCACCGTGCCGACCCTGACGCTCTTCACCCGGGCCAGACCACCGGCCGAACTGGAGCAATCCCCCCAGAACAACCCCGGCAGCTTGCGCGCCTTGTCCACCACAGAATTACCTCCGACCACGAAATTTCCATCGATCCACAGCGCCGCTACCCCCTTTTCAGTATCGAGCACCGCCGTGACCTTGTGGAAGGTTCCGACCGGAAAATCCGCTTTCGCATTGCCGAAGGAGGTCTTCACCGCGTCCGAGGCGAAACGAAGCACCATTTCCCGGTGCTCTCCCTCCGGGAACACCGCCACGCCGAAGGTAAAAAATTCCGGCGTTTCCGTGCTGAGTTCGCCGCCGTTCGCGATCTCCATCTCGGCCACGATAAACCGTCCCAGTCCGGCAAGTTTCGCGGTATCGATGAGATTGAAGCTCGACCAGCGCCGGGCGCCGCCGGCACGGTTGTCGAGGGTAAGCACCCCGTCGGCAATACCGACCGCTCCGGGCTGATAGGTGCTCTTCCATTCCGGCCCGGGTATTCCGGAAGCGGCATCGTAGACAAACATCCACTGCACATCCGCGGGGAATTTCGGCAGATCAGGCGGAACGATATTCGCGCGCATCGCCGCCGGAGCATCACCGATGATCGCGATGCCGCCATTGCGGATCAACGTCCGGGTCGCGGAATCGAGCTTGGCATAATCCGCCGTAGACAGCATGGCTGTAACATAATCGGTTCCGGTAACGGAACTGCGCTCTCCGATGAAGAACTTCGAGGTGCCCTCTTCAAGCTCCGCCCGCAGAGTGAATTTCCCTTCCGCCGGCAGCGCCAGCGGGCGCCGGGAGGGAATCGCGACTCTGCCCTCCCCCACCTGGATCCGTTGCAGCGAACCGCCGTTGGAGAAGATGATCGCCAGATTGTCG
>CAKUKT010000281.1 GCA_934663655.1 uncultured Victivallaceae bacterium | reverse complement strand
CCGACCCGGTACGGTTGCTGTTGTTGGCACCGATCTTGAGTGCAATCACCGAGTCGGCAACAAACGCCAGCCCGATAAACAGCAGCAGCGAAAGAATTCCCAACGCGAACAACAGCGCCACCCCGCGCTCATTCCTGCGATGAAAATCAGATTTAACAGTTTTTTTCATAGCTTATTCCTCAATCAGCTCCGCGATGTCATCAAAGCCGACCACCCGCCGGAACGTGTGTTCATGCTGCCCCCGGAACGCCTCCTTCTGCGCGTCAGGAAGTTCTTTCCAGATCTGGTAATTCTCAAGAGTGTCAAAAACCTTCAACGTGATTTCGATCGCTATCGGACGATTTTTTTCCGGATCCTCATAAGAACACTCCACCAACCGCCGGAAACTGAGTTCCGACACCTGCTTGATCACCGCAATCGACGATTCCGGCTCATCCAGGCCGGCATCAAACGCTTCAACCTGAAAATTTTCTCCGGAGATCGCATTTCCCGCATATCCAGATTGGGGAGTCGCCGAGACCTTGAGCACCAATACCCCCTCATCGGCATTCCATTCCGGATCGGTATTGGCCGTATCGGTCCGCGAAAAAGAGACCAGATAAATGCATTCCAATTCGTCTGCGGGGGGCGGGACTGCTTCATCAAGCAAGGTACGCGGCGTCCGGGTCAGAAAACGAATTTCATTGACTTCTCCAGCCACCGACAGCGGGATAAACTTATCACTCGTCACCGCGTTTTCCAGCAGGGAGGTCATCAGATCCATCGCCGTCCGCGCATCGGCAAAAACCGTATTGCGCTCCCGGAGCCCGCGCCACACCTGCTGCGTCCCCGAAAAGAAACGCAACATCAAAGCCAGCATCACCACAAATACGGCCATCGCCACCAGCAGCTCCACCAGCGTGAAGCAGCGGGATTTTTTCTGCAAAATTTTCATCTACGGAGTCCCTCCTCCGGTAATTTCTTCCACCGCCCGCTTCTGCGGATTGAATAAATCCATCACATACATACGCTTTTCCCGTTCCGCCCAGGGGATATCCACCGGCCAGCTCAGTTCCAACCGGAGTCGGAGCCCGTAATTTTGGTTGGTGAGTGAGGAGTCGTTGACATCCGTTTCCGCTCCGTTGCTGTTCACCCAATCCCGAATCTTCAACGGCAGATCTTCGGCCCAGACCCGTACCACCGCCGCGAATTCCACGATTTCGTCGCCGTCCTCGTCAAGCGAGGTCTGTTCATAGCAGAGGATGGTCTCGGAACTGCCGTTTTGCCGCAGATTCGTCTCCTCTCCCCCAATCACCATCTTCGGACACGCACTTGCACTGGACCAGTTGATATCGTCGGTATCGTCGCCATCCGGCTCGGAAAGCGCTGATTTCAGATTGGCAAATGTCCGGCTGGCATCGACGACATTCCCGGATTCGTCAGCATGCGAGAGCACTTGATTCATTATGAAGGCCCGGTAAATGCCCAGCGTGTAGGAAGCGGCGTCGGAGAGGTTGTTCTCAGCAATCGCCATCCGACCGGAATTGAGACCGACCGGAAACAGCGCCAGAATCCCGCTGATCCCCAGCGTCAGCACCGCCAGTGCCAGGGCAATTTCCACCATATTGAAGCGATAACGCCGGATTTTTTCAGTCGTTCTGGACATATTCAACCTTCCCGGTAAACTTGTTGAGCTTCAACACCAGATAGTTATCTCTTGAAGCAACCCGCAGATCGTCACCTTCACGCACACCTTCGGCGATCGTAAGGTGAAGTTCGTCATTCTCCGCCGCACCATATTTGTCAAAGATCACCGCCGGACAATTCGGGGTGGCGCCGCCGGGCAGCACCAAGGCAACGGTCAGCAATTTGTTGTCGCCGTCCGGAAGGTCGGAGACAAAAAAGTTGCTGACAGTCGCATCAACCTGGCTGTCCCGGGCTGAATCACTCACCTCATACAGAAACGCTCCTCGCGGCTTGTTTCCCCAACTGCTCGAAGTCACCCAGCCGTCAAAATTCCAACTGGCACCACTCTTTTTTACATACGCCAGCCGGTAGCCGCCGAAGCAGCACCCCGCCGCTTCATCATCAGAACTCCAGCTGCCGGGATTTCCGGGCAGAATCAGCGCGACATAACGGCGACTCGATGCCGCCTGCGAACGCGCCTGTTCCAGCCCGAGCTTCAGGTTGGAAGCCATCGTATCCACCTGATTACCGACAATCATCCGATTGAAGGCCGGCGCCATCAAACCGAGCAGCATCACCATCACCCCGATGGTGACCAGCAGCTCTATCAATGTAAAGCGTTTATATGCCCGTTTAACCATTTTTCCCTCATTTGCGAATACACGAATACAGCAGTCCTGATATTACTATAAAGCCTAACCGGGATTTTTCAATAGACCAGCGGAGACTTTTTACAATAAAATCACCCCCGTCACAATGTTCCAATCCGGTTTCACCCTTGCTATCAGACGGGAAAAGTTCAAACCTCAGAACCGCCTTTTTCGCCCGGTTATGACCGCCTGCCCACCTCCGGAAACTCGGCCCGGATACGCTCATTTACGAAATTTTTCAACCAATTTTCCGCCGAGCTCCTCACACTCCGCGCACGGGACATGGTGGATTGCCTTGATTTCCCGGCACAACGTCGAGCCGGCAACGTCTTCAAATTCCCGGCACAGCGCCTCGTGCGTCTCCTCCGGCGTCAGCAACAGCGCCGCATGCAACGCCCCGCACAGCCCGCCCGGAGCCCTGCCACCTCCGCAGGCAGCCAATTCGCCACATCGTTCAGCAGCACCACTTCCGGCGGCTACCGACTGGGCACAGTTATGGGTTTTGGGTATTGCTTCAAATATTTCCCGTGATTTATTCATTTCCGTCAACCTCCCCGGGGAAATCCCCCAAATAAAAACCGCCGGAAACCGGCAACGCGGTCAGCGGCGGCGGATTGCTGTCAGTCACACTCCTGACAATGTCGTCAGGCAATGGAGATCGAGTAAAGATTGTTGTATTTGCTCGGATCGGTACTGGTGATGCCGAGGTAATATTCACTGCCGGCATAAAGCTCGGAGGTGCTCTGCCAGAGATAATCTCCGCTCTGCTCGAGGTCAATCAGACCACCGCGCGAATTGACCAGCGAAAGTTTCAACTCACCGCTTTCCAGCGCAGTGGCGGTCGCCTCATCGACGTCCAGCCGAACCGTTCCGTTCTGCGGAAGTTCCAGCGCGAAGTAGTCGCTCGCATCCCCGAACCCGACCCAGTTGTCAATCGTATCTCCGTTGCTGTAACGCTCCAGCAACGGATTGCCGGCGACCTTTTCCCAGGTGTCGTCACTGTTGTCGGCCAGCGGATACACCGTGCCGGAAACCCGCAGATTGTAGCTGCTGGAAACACCGTTAATCGACTCAACCGCCAGATAATAATTACCGGCAGTCAACTGCAGCGATTCAATCGCACCGTGGCTGGAACCGGTCACAATCGACTTGATCGAATTGAGTACCCCGTCACTGAGACTGTAAACCGTAAGCCGGGTCGCGGCATCCAGTTCGTCAAGACTGAAGGTGTAAGCTCCGGGATCGGCAATCTCAAGCTTGCGGAAGTCGATCGTATCTCCGGCTCCAACCCACTCGTTGACCACCGGCGAGAATTTCGGCAGCGCCACTTCGGCAGCGCTTCCCGTCACCGCCATCTTGATCGGATTGCTCTGCACATAAGCGTCGTTCCAGTTGTTGTCAACCACCTGATTGGCGGCGGTGTACACCTGTCCGGCCACGCTGAGGTAGTAATTCGTTCCCTTGCCCTTGGAGGCTCCGGTCGCCTCGATCGACACGTAATACTTCTGCCCGGCGTTCAGCAC
>CAKUKT010000280.1 GCA_934663655.1 uncultured Victivallaceae bacterium | reverse complement strand
CGGCAATTCCCGACGCCACAGCTCCAGACGCGCGAGATTCGCCTTGTCACTCGCTTTATTGGAGTCCGGCGGAGCCTGGAGTTCGGCCGACGCCGCCAGCGCCGCTTCCAGCGCCTTGGAGTCGCCATCGAGAGCAGCAGAATAAAATGAGGCGGCCAACGCTTCGCAGGCGTGATCTACCGCTTCGTTGAAACGACGGGAACGCTCCTGCGCCTCACGCTCGATCTCCTGCTGCTGCTCCCGAATCTGTTCCGCCAACGCTGCGGACTCCTGACGACGGCGCTCGGCCTGTTCTCGCCGCGCCTCCTCCGCCTGCTGCGCCGCTTCATCTCGCGCCCGCAACGCGGCGATCGCCTTGAGATGCGCCTCCCGGGCGACCTCCCGGGCGGGAGCAAAATTGCGATTCTCATCCGGACGCGCATATACCGCCAGCAGCCGATTCAGCGCCGCTCGCTCCTCGTCAGTACGCGGTGCCGGCGCGGTCGCTAAGAACTTCTCCGCGGCAGCGAGCTGCTTGTCCACCGCGTCCGGCTCGCTGGTCCAGAGCGAAATCGCCTCCTCAACCCCGGCCAGATATTCCGGCCGGGAGACCGGACCAGACGGCACCGGCTTACCCGCCGGGACATCATTCCCGGAAGCCGCTTCTCCGGTACCAGCGTCAGCCGACGACTGCACTATCGAGGCAATCCACGCCCCGGCCGGTTTCAAAAACTCCGGCAGCCGCTCCTTGCCGTGCAGAATATATATCGTCGTCGCCGCACCGAACATAATAATCAGAAATGCCGCTACCCCGATTACAGCCAACCGGATAATCTTTTTCGCCTTGGGTGAAAGTTTCCTGCGTTCATCTTTCTCCGGCTCCGCCTTCTCTCCGGCAGCCGCACCGGGTGGAGAGGTCGGCGCGCCACCGGTCGGGGTAAGCTGCGGCACCGGCGGCTTCGCTCCACCGGGCGGGGTAAGCTGCGGCACCGGCGGGGTCGCTCCACTGGGAGGAGTAAGCTGCGGCACCGGCGACTTGGGAACATTCGGCGGAGTAAGCTGCGGCACCACCGGTTTCGCACCAGTACCCGGCACCGACGGCACCACCGGTTTCGCCGCTCCAGTGAACACCGGCTTCACCGGCACCGCTACTTTCGGAGCCGAAGGACGCCCCGGGACTGACACCACCTTCTGCCCGGCCGCCTTGCCTCCCGGAACCGTCAGGCCACCTTTACCCGCTCCGATTTTCAACTTCGGCATGCTTTTGGAAGTCGAACCGCCGATCCGGAGTTGAGGAACAGGAGCAATACCACCGGTGGCGGATTCAGCGTTATGCATGTAAATTTCCAGCGCCTTGATCAGCGGCTCCGGAGTCTGGTAGCGTTCGTTGATATCTCTGGCCATCATTTTCATGATGATGGCATTGAGTTCATCCGGGAGTTCCGGGTTCACCTGTTTCGGCGGTTCGAGATTTCCCGCCACATGCATCTTGGCGATATCCTCGGCGGAATCCGCGACATAGGGGAACCGGCCGGTGACGAACTGGTAAAACGTCGCCCCTAAACTGTAGATGTCACTGCGAACGTCGGTGGGAACTCCAGTCAATTGTTCCGGGCTGATATACTGCGGGGTACCGAGCACCTCGTCGCCGATCTCCTCCTCGACATTCGCATTTCGGGCCAAACCGAGGTCGGCAAGCTTGGCAATGCCGTGGGAATCAAGCATGATGTTGTCCGGCTTGATGTCCTGATGAACCAGCTTCTGCTCCTGCCAGGCAACATTCAACGCCCGGGCGATTTCGCAGATCACCTTGGCCGCCTGCTGGAAATCGAGCTTTCCCTCCCGTTTGAGAATCTGTTTGAAGGTCTCGCCGCGAATAAATTCCATCGCGAAGTAAAAGACCCCGTCTTCCTCACCGACCGCGTATGCCTGCACGATGTTGGGATGGTTGATTTTCGCCGCCGCCCGAGCTTCGCGGAAAAGACTTTCGACATACTCCCGGTCGTGGACGAATTTCTGCTGAAGCACCTTCAGCGCCACCGGCCGATCCAGCGAGATCTGCCTGGCCAGGAACACCTCCCCCATGCCGCCTTTGCTCAACGGCTTCTCAATCAGGAAATCTCCGATGACCACTCCGGGTGAGGTGGGGGTTTCCGGATAAGGAATTTCGGCTTTGCACGCCGGACAATTGACGGTATTACCGGATTCCGGTTTCTCCGCTTTGAAAATCTGCGAGCACTTTTTGCAAAACAACTTCATGATCAATCGATTTCAGTTCAAAAAAAAGCTGCTAAAAGAAATATCTTATCACCGCCTGCTCGCGCAGTCGCGCGGAATATTCACGGCGTTCGGCTTCGTATTGCTCATTTTCCAGCCGCCGGCGGATTTCCGGAGCCCGACTTTCGAAATCTCCTTCGCTCGCCTGAATGTGATCGATCACCTTGAGCCAGACCGTTCCGTCCTCGATCTCGATCGGTCCGTAAATCTTTCCGGGAGCGATATCCTTGAGCGCCGCGGCGAACTCCACCCGCAACCGCTTTAATTCGATGACACCGAGTTTTCCGCCGTCCGGAGCCGCGGGAACCGCGAACCGCCGCGCCAAATCGTCAAAACGCTCCGGAGCTTCAGCAAGTGTCCGCCCCACCTCGGCGCAAACTTCAGCAAAATCGGAACGGGAACGAGGCACTTTCAACATCGCCAGTTCAACACTCTCCGGGGTGGAGAACTCCTCCGGATGAGCGTTGTAATACTCCCGCAGTTCCCGCGGTGTAACGCTGGTTCTGATCTGGAACTGCCTGGAAAGCATCAACTGCACAATGATATGCTCCCGAACCTCCTCGCGGACCTCTTCAAGCGAAGACCCATCCCGGCGCAGCCTGGCGGCAAATTCCGAACGGGAACGACAGCCGAGACGTTCGGCAACCGCGTCAAGCTCCGCCTCGATGTCCCGGTTCAGAATCGTGAACGGCTGAGCCTGGTAGTCGGCGATAATCAGCTTGCGGTCGATCAGCGATTCCACCGCCTCCCGCCGTATCTCGGATACCGCCTCGCGCAACCTATCGCCGGAGTAGACCGCCGCCGCCTGAAACTCCCGGGAACGGGTGAGCGGCAGAACATCGAACAAAGTAATCGCCTCACCGTCCACCGACGCCAGCACTGAATTTACTTCAGTATTGTTGTCGGCACCGGGAAGCGCAAGCACAATCGACTCCCCCGCCGGGTCCGACGAACTATCGGCCTCAATTTTCGCCGCCGCTTCATCCCCGAACCCGGCAACACTACCGGCCAGAAACAGCCACAGCAGCATTATCGGCACTGCAACTCTTTTATTCATCAACGACAAGTAAACTTTCCTCCGCAAAAAAAGCCGATCGATAATCTCCTCCGAGGAACCTCCGGCCGAGTGTAAAAATATATACCTTATTTGCCGCTTTTACAAGCAAATGAAAGCTTTTTTTGCCGCCGTCCGGCTGACCAACGTCAGAAAAGTCGATACCGACTGCGTTTCATCATCCACTTTTCAATCGGCAGCGGCACCAGTGCCCGCAACACCAGCAACCCCGGGGAGAGAATAACCAGCGCCACCAGAAAATACCAGAAGTATGCACGTTGTTCAGCGGCGATGCCGGCCGCGGTCAACGCTTTCCAGATGATGCCGGAAATCACCATTCCCGCCAGACCGGCCCCGGTATTGGTCAGCACCGAGGAGAGAATCGAAGCGGCGACCTGTTTCTCCTTTTTCACCGTCTGCAGGAAGTAGTGCACCATCGAATTGTTGATGAAGGCCAGCGCCACCCCGATCAGCAGAAACGGCACCAGCAGCCGGAACAACGAAGGTTCAGCCGGAGTCAATATCCACATCACCGCCACCAGC
>CAKUKT010000279.1 GCA_934663655.1 uncultured Victivallaceae bacterium | reverse complement strand
AGTCGGAGGTTTTTCCAGTAGCCCGCCCCGCGGCCGTCTGAGGAGAGACCGCCGAAGAGGATACCGGAACTTTGCATATCCGGCACCGAATAATGAAATCCGGTCATCCGGGTGTTCCGATCGTGGGCATTGGCTTTAAGAGTGGTTTTAATCAGCGTTTTCCCGTCCGCCTCAACCTCCAGTTGCCGATCGTTCAACTTGACCCGGTAAACGTGGAACCGATCAGTGGTATCAAATTTCACGCTTTTGCCGGAGAACTTGCAGGCAATCTCTCCGGGGCGGAAATCCACCTCCTCCACGGAGACATTGTTGGCCAGCCGGAAAACGCTCGTTCCGGGAGCTGACCCCGGTTCCACCCTTAGTTCAAACGTCGCGTTCAACTCTCCGCCGGCCACACCGGCCATCGGGTAGAAGAAATTCACCGCACCGTCACCGAGGCTGGTCAACTTGTAAGCGCCATCGACGATCTGTTCGGTGCCTTTGCCGGCATTGCCGGGGAAAAGTCGCCGCCACGGCGGCTGATTGGCACCGGAGAGCAACCGGTCGCCGGCCATAATTATACGCTCCCTGGCGTTACTGTCTTCAGAGCCAATAAATTCCAGCGAAACCGTATTCTCGCCCGGCTTGAGCAGTTCAAGCGGGACGTTGTAAACCGCGTTGTCTTTCCGGTTGACCCCATCGGAGAGAAGTTTTCCATTAATGGCAACTTTCAACTGGTCGACCGGGGTGGCGGTATGGAGGAACAGTGTTGCCACCGCCTGCTCCGAACCCGGTTTGGTGAAGTCGTCGCCGATTTCGACGATTACTTCGTTACGGGAACCGGGGATCATATAGGTGGCGTTGGCGGGATAGAGCAACTTCAGGAAGGGATCCCGGTTCTCGGAGTGAAGCGGGAATGGCGCCCCGCCGTAACGGGTGACGAAGTAGACTTTACTGCACTGAGCGAGCTCTTCCGCGTTGCGCCGGATATGCGGGAAGTAGTGCGTCTGATAGAACATGTTGAAAAAATAGATTCCTTCGGCACCACCCTGCCACGCGGCCGCGCAGTCACCATTGAAAGCGGCAACGCTGTTCCGGTTGTAAAGATCCCGGGCTTTGAGGAAGCTGCTGTCAATAGACGCATAGAATTTGAGGTTGTGGCGCTTGCAGAATTCCGCCGTCTCCCGCCACGGGCGAAGCCTTCCGGCATCTCCGGCGGCGATAAAAATATCAAAAAGTCCTTCCCGGGCCCAGCGTTCGACGTCCACCCCGATGGCGCGGCAGGCGATCGGAGAATCCGGCAGCCGGAAAGCGAAGTAGATCGAACGGCCCCGCTTGCGTCCCGCCGTTTCGGCGTAATTGCGCAGTTCCCGGATCATCCCGGTATAATCGTCCATCTCCCGCTGAGAAACCTCGTTCCCCAATGCGGCCGATTTGAACAACATCGGACTGCGGTAATAGTCGATCATGATACCGTCCGGATCGTAATTGTCGATCCATTCCTTGATATAGGCGGAAAAACGGTCGCGAACCTCCTTATGCGCAAAATCATAGCTGGTCCACCAACCGTACATCGGCCGCTGCTTTTCACTGCCGCAGAGGAACTGCGGATTATCGATTTTCCACTGGGGGAGCCACGCCTTGTAGGAGGCATCGTGGATGTCGTTGGCGCGCATATTGATGACAAATTCATAATTATGTCGCCGCGCGAACTGCCGGGCAAGTTCGAGCGGATCGGTGTCGAACTCCTCATCGAGGATTCTGGTAATGTTTTTAAGATTGTCAGGGAAAGGAGTTCCGAGCTGCCGGTCTCCGAATGCGGTACGGTTGAGCACCGAAAATCCCACCGTCCCCGGACAATAGACCAGTACGTCAAACTCATTGCCGGGCATCTTGTCGAGCATTTCCGCGTAGAAATTTTCGATTGTCGCAGCTTTATTTTTGGGGAAATTCACCGCATCGCAGCCGTCGTCGTCAACCATGATCCGGCGCGGTTTGGCCAGATAATCCCGTTTGAGCTGAGCCCATTCGGCATCCGTCATTTCCGCGGCGGCAAGTCCGACTGCAAGTTCGGTGCACAACAGCATCAGGTTCCTACGTAACAAATTCATAACTTATCCCTTTAATTGTTCCCGGGAGGTGAGGAAACTTTCTCCACCTCCCTCGAAAATCATCTTCTAATCGAGTAATTTAAGATGACGATGCTCTCAAAGTGGGGCTGCCGCCAACAAACTGTTCACGTAACGGATCGAAGCCATGGTCACCACCGTGGTTCCGCTGCTGTAAAGCCCGCTCTCAACCGCGCAGTTTCCGAAATCCACCGGATTAGTGGCCGCCGCATGACCGTCGATGAAAGTAATGTTGATCCGTTCGTTGTGGCGGGCAAAAACCCCGGACGAACCGCTGTTGGGCATGAAGTTATAGAACTGACGTATCTTATTGGCAACGTTGGTACGCTGGGTATCGGCCAATAGGATAAAGGTACTCGGATTGCCAACCCGCCGAATCGCCATCCCACGAATACCGCCGGTTAGAGTGCGGATACCTTCCGGAAGCCCCCAGTAATTCACAGTTCCGTAGGTATTTTCCAGCGCACTGGCCTGTTCCAGATAAAGATCCCGATCCGGCTTGGCTTCGGAAACACAACCAAAATAGCTCGGTTCATCCGAAGCATACTTGGTGTAGATCATCCAGTCGGCCCAAGTCACAATCTGTGTGCCCCAATCGGGTTTCTGAGCGGCCGGAGGCGTCCACCAGCACTGAATCGGAATATTATTGTTGTCGTTGTCATAAAAAGCGAGCACCTGGCCGGACTGCTTGAGGTTGGAAAGACAATTGCTCGCCTTGGCCGCCTCCCGCGCCTTGGAGAGCGCCGGCATCAGCATCGCCGCCAGAATAGCGATGATCGCAATCACCACCAGGAGTTCAATCAATGTGAAATGCTTTTGTTTTTTCATTTACTACCTCCCTGATTAGTTGGCCGAGATTGTTTTCGGCAATTCAATTACCAATAAAACTTTTCGTTTCGCTCACTTCAATCAATACATCGCGGTTGTGTTCTTCAAAAGCACTCCTGAGCATATCCTCATTGTGCAATCGTAGCGCTTCGACAATAGCCCGGTGGCGCCGATTTATCAGCTCGTCCGGCAGCTGTTTCCGTTCGCCGCGGCGGCGAAATTCATTGAAAAAGTTGATCACCAGCGGAATCAGGCTCGAAAGAATGGTGTTGCCGGGGATGTTCAGCAGCGCGGAATGAAAACGAATATCCACCTCGAGACGTTCCGGAATCCGGGTACGGTAAAGTTCCTCAGCGATTTTTTCCACTTCTGCGAGCTTCTCCGGAGTGATCTTGGAAATTATCAGCGGCACGCATCCGCAATCCAGCGCCCGCCTAACTTCGGCAAGTTCGCGGAGCGAATCGGCCCGGCCGGCCAGAAACGGCATGAACCCCTGATAGGGATTCTGCGGTTCCAGCGAACTGATCACTGCGCCGACTCCGGTTTTCGACTTCAAAATTCCCAGTGCCCGAAAATGGCGCATCGCCTCGCGCAGCGTCAATCGGCTAACCTGAAGTTGTTCGGCAAGAACCGATTCCGGTGGCAAAACGTCGCCCTTCTTCAGCCCGTTACTGATAATGTAATCACTGATCTGCTCGACAGCCAGTTCCTGAGCGGAAATTTTCATCGGCCGACGATGTCTGAAACTTTCGCTTGTCATTATTTTCTATCCGGTTAAAGGTTGATTCAACATCCTAATTATATTATATGACAAACTGGCAAAAATGACAAGAGCCCAAGAAATTTTTTTTTCGTTTTTTTTACTGCGCTGCAGAAGCCACAACTACTTTATTCATCAAAATCTTTCTGCCATTCTGTAACCGCCACACCCATCCGGCAC
>CAKUKT010000278.1 GCA_934663655.1 uncultured Victivallaceae bacterium | reverse complement strand
CTCCGGCGCCGGTCGTATCCACCACCGGTGAGACAGGAGACGCCGGACAGTGGATGATTCTGCCGTCGTCGAACGCGATCGAACCCTGGTTTCCCATCGTGATTCCAGTTACTTTTGCCCCGTTTTTAACCAGCTGCAGCAGCGCTTTTTCGAGGTCGTTTTCTCCGGTCCAGGCGCGGGCGAAATCTTCCGAGGTAAAAAGAATATCGGTGTTTTCGATGATTTTTTCCACCCCGGGACGGATCGTGCCGGCGTCGAGATTGACTAAAACCCCATGCCGATGCGCCTCGCGGGCGGCGACGATGGCCGCCGCCGGGTTGTGACCGTCGAGATGGAGGATTTTCGCCTGAAGAATGAGTTCCATGTCCAGCTCTTTGGGATCGAGTTCCCGGAGCGAACCGCGCGTCCAGGCGATGCTGCGTTTTCCGGTCGGCTGGTCGATCCAGCAGTAGGCGATCGGCGAGGAGCTGTTTTCCCGGACAATCATCGCGCCGGTATGGACATTTTCATCTTCGAGATCCCGGATAATCCTCTGGCCGGGATCGTCGTCCCCCGTCACACTGATAAGCGCGCTTTTCATGCCGAGGCGGGCGGCCGCGACCGTCGCCGTCGCCGCCGGACCGCCGCCCTGCACCAGATGTTCGAGCATCTGCACTTTGCGGTCGATCGGAATTTCCGGCAGAATGGCGATGTAGTCGTTGCTGCAGAACCCCAGTCCGACAAAATCGATTCCAGTAATGCGGTCCATCATCCGATAAAATCTCCTTCTTTATAATTAAGAATATCCCCTGTCGAGCTAAAAGTCAAGTGCGGTTGTGAGAAAATTTGATAAAAAATTGAGAATTTTTGAGAGAGCGCGCCGGTCTGCCGATCCGGCAGCTCCCGGTTTCCCGACCGCCGCGGCCGGAAAGAGGGGGAAACGGGCGGTGTTATCCTGCAAAAAAACGAGGCGCAGATGAAAAATTTTTGGAAAGATAACCAGCTTTGATTGAATTATTGTGCAAAAATTGTTATAGTATGGAAGAAAGCAGCGGGAGAAGTCATGAAAAATCTGCGGACATTCGCCATCGTCGACTATTTAAAGAATAAGAAATATTGTTCCGTCAACGAATTGATGGAACATTTCAACGTTTCGGTTGCGACGATCCACCGGGATATCGCGAGTCTGGTCGAGAAAAAGCTGATTCAAAAGGTTCATGGCGGAGTGGCCTGCGTTGATGAGGTGGAGGCAACGGACCGGCTGACCGTCCTCTCCTCCACATTCCAGGAACGCATCAACTGGAACCAGAAACGCAAGGAGAGAATCTCGAAAGTTGCTGTTCAGGAGATTGCCGAGGGGGATATCATCTTTCTGGACTCCTCGACCACCGTATTCTTTCTGGCGGAACGGCTGCTGGAAAATGCGTTCACGAATCTGACGATCGTGACCAATTCCGCGATGATCATCCAGAACTTCCACAAATTCCCCTCGCATTATGTGCTGATATCCCTCGGTGGTACCTACGATCCGCAGCTGAATGCGTTCCTCGGGCAGGCGGCGATCCGGGAACTGGAACGGCTGTCGATCTCCAAAGCGTTCGTCTCCGCCTTCGGAATCGACAACAACCGGGTCACCACCAACCTCGAACATCACTCCTCGCTGATTACCAAGGTGCTCGAGGTCGCCAAAAAACGCTATCTGCTGGCCGATCGCAGTAAATTCGACCGGAGCGGGCTTTTTAAGTTCTGGAACCGGGACGGGTTTGACAGGATCATCACGGACTGAGTGTTTTCAGCGGCTGGGCCGTTTCGCCTGAACCGCCGGGGAAGGGGATTGCCGAACGACTGGAAAACATTGCCCATCCCCGGCGATCGGAAGCTCATCGATCGCGCTGCCGCTCACGGGAATTTCCGCGGTTGAGCGACCGCGGGTCATGGCGGCGATGCAAAAATTCATCGCCATGGCGTTCCGGACTCCCGATGAATTGCGGCGCGTCCCCACTTTAAACGCTTCACAGCAGCATCCCTCGGCCACTTCTGTACCCCGGGTTTTCAGTGACGGTAAACAAGGTTCATCGCGCTCATCACTGCCTGACAATCGCCGTCCTTGAATTTTATTTTTTGCCGGTTTCCTGCGATTCCCGCGGTAATGCGGAGGACCTCTCCGCACGGACAAATGCGTCGAGCCGGTTCAATACCAGCCGCTCATCATCCCGGAAAAAAACCGCTCCGAACCAGAGGGAATCTCTTTCCCGGCACCGATATTTTAAAAACAGACGGTTGTTCTCGATCTGACCGGTTCCCGCGCATTCCTTGTTTAAACGTTCTGCGCCTTCTCCGGTAAAAGAGTAGCTGCCGTCTGCGGAAAACACCAGTTCAAACGGAGCTCTCCTCTCTTCTCCGGTCTGGAGATTTTTCTGAAAAAGAGACCATGAGCCGGTCAGCCACTCCAGGGTCAATTTGTTGTCATCCCTCCGGCGTTCCAGGCGGAAGGTCAAATCGGGCTGAAAATCGTTGCGAAATTCGATCACATCCCTGTCGGCATAATCCGCAATCAAACCGCGTTTTTCCGCCGTGGCACCATCGCCGGTTTCCGCCTCCCGGTCAGGAAGCTGGAGAGTCAGTCTGTTCTGTTGATATATCATCCTGCCCCAGACTTTTTTCCCCCCGGGAGCCGGCATGATTAAATCAACGGTGCCGTCAGTCCGGATTTCACAATAATAATCCGCCAGCAAGTTTTTTTCGTCGTGATTAACAATATAGACATCCCATTCACCGACAAGCTCATCCGTACCCACCCCCTGCCGCAGCGGTTCGGCAAACACATAAATGCCGGCGAAGAGAAGAATAAAAACGCATCGAAGTTTCACAATAACGGTTCCTCGCAACATGGGGTCGGGGAAATAAAAAGAGTGAGGTTTTCCTCACTCTCCCGACTGGATGGTGGCTGGAAACGCATCCAGGCGTTTCTCATCGGTAGTTTAAAAGAACCAGCCCCGGTCTGGCGTCGCGTCAAAAAGTTTATACGGCACCACAAACTTATCCATAACAACGACTTCACCGCCGGCATTGATATAGAACGGCATCGGCTTGACGATCTCCACTCCGGTCAGCGTGGCGGGGAAACCGGTGACTTTGACATTCATTTTCTTGAACACAAAGTAATCGTCGGTCTGGATCTCGTAACGGGCGGCAACTACAGCGTCACTGTTGCTGGTTTTGCAGGCATTATAGAACGCGGCCCGGGCGGCAATCTCCCGGGCGTTCGGCAACCAGGCAAAAAACGCACCAAAGATACTGTCGCTCGCGGCCAATGTCGCATTGTCGGCAAATGCCGAGGTGTCGCCCCAGGCGAAAATACCGAACAGAACGTTGACCTTCGCTTCACCGCTGACCCGCTCTTTTTCATTGACCTTGTACAGCGGCCGATAACAATCGACCGGGCCAACTGTAGCTGGATAAACATTTATACTGCCGGCGTCGCTGGTGTTGACTGATGTGCAACCAGTAAAGACCAATGTCACTGTCGCAAGCAATCCGAGAACAGTAATTTTTTTCATTCAGAATCTCCTATGTTGGTCCAGCCAGTGTCGGGTTCCCGTACCGGAGAACCCGTCATACAATAATACAGAAAAAAAATAAGTCAAGCGCAGGTAAGACAACCTCCGGGCATCTTCCGCAAAGCCGACGTTTTTTTGACTTCAGAATCGAAGCATCCCTTTGGCTCCCGAGGCTTATGCCGGTCGGTGCTCATCGCGCTGTTAAAAGAAGCCGGAGGAAACGTTTTGCGGCCGATGTGCGTCATATTGCCGGGGAATCGTTGCAGAGGCTGAGCTTGAAAGATCACCGAAGGTCATGAGCCGGCGAAAGGGCGAATGAGTCAGGTCCGGATTTCATCGC
>CAKUKT010000277.1 GCA_934663655.1 uncultured Victivallaceae bacterium | reverse complement strand
GGTTTCACCCGCTTGAACTGGGCGTAGAAGCTGAGCACTCCCTCGACTTCGACAACGGGAATATTGAAATATTCCGCCGCAGCCCGGATCCCGTCGTCGGAAACGTACCCCTCGCTGCCCTGGATGAGCTGAAGCCCCTTGATGAGGTTGCTCGGAGTGCGTTCCACCTTTTCGAGAAACGCGTAATTCTGATTCATGTTTCACTGTTCTCCATGACGTTGACGTGTAAACGAAATAATATAACACCGATGAGGATTTTTTCAACGCTCCGCCGCCTGAAAAAAAAGTGCCAGATGCCGGGACGCTACGACCGGTTCCCGGAGGGATGAATTTGAAAAATCCGCATTTGCAGGTTATCTTCTCTCCGCGCCGGAAAAACGGCGCAGCGGCGGGGCGCGACGCGGAACGGCCGCCGCCGGGGAGGGGGAGGAAACTCCGGACGGATCGATTATTATGAAAACCATTATTCTCACTTTTGACGATGTCACGGTCAGCCAGCTGGAAATTGCGGCGCCGCTTCTGCTGAAATATGGTTTCGGCGCGACCTTTTTCGCCTGTCGGTTCAGCGACGAATGGCGTTCTTGCCACTCCGGGCATCTGATGAGCGCGACCCAGATCCGCGAACTGTACGACATGGGGTTTGAGATCGGCAATCACACCTGGAACCACCGGCTGCCGCCAGGCGAGTGCGCCCGGGAGATCGACCGGCTGAATGAATTTCTGGCCGACGCGGGGATTCCCACTCCGGAAACCTTTGCCTATCCGGGCGGTCCCTACAATGACGAGGCCGCGGCGATTCTCCGTAACCGGGGGTGTCTGGCCGCCCGCACCACCGAATACGCCGCCTGGGACGTTGACGAATGCGATCCCATGCGGGTGCCGGCGATTCCGATTCAGGGGAGCGACGGCAAGTTGTTCCGGCAGGCGCTCGAATTGGGATCCGGGATCAACCCGGTGGTGCTGGTGTTTCACGGCACCCCCGACCTGGTCAATCCGGCGGTGAGTACCCCGGCGGAGGTGCTCGCCGGATACCTGGCCACGCTCGCCGAAGGTGGCTGGCGCGGCGTCGGCATCGCTGAATATCTCCGCAGCCGGTGACCTTGTCCGTAATTGTAAAAATTCGGCTAATTGTGTAAAAAAGAGCGCCGAAGGTATTGAACAAGCGCTTTCGGCGTGCTACATTTTCCGACAATGGAATAAAAATTGATATGATGAAGGTGCGTATGAACCGCTTCTATCAGAACTGCATTGTCAAGCCCGATACCCGGGTGTGTCTGGCCGATCATGATCCCGATGAGAACTTCGGTTTTACCGACAAGGAGGAGGGACTGAGGATCCTGGCTGAGAACAACCACCGCATTGCCCGGCTTCAGAGCGATTTGTACAGCGAGAATCGCCAGTCGCTGCTGATTGTGCTGCAGGCGCTGGATGCCGGGGGCAAGGACGG
The DNA here is from genome assembly GCA_934663655.1 of uncultured Victivallaceae bacterium. GTDB lineage: Bacteria > Verrucomicrobiota > Lentisphaeria > Victivallales > Victivallaceae > UBA1784. The sequence continues at coordinate 2,472 of CAKUKT010000277.1, read as the reverse complement.
CACCATCAACAACGTTTTTTACGCGATGAATCCCCAGGGGTGCCGGGTGCAGTCATTCAAAACCCCGACCGCGCTGGAGCAGTCGCACGACTTCCTGTGGCGGGTGCACCGGGTGGCGCCGCACACCGGCGAAGTGGTGATATTCAACCGTTCGTACTACGAGGCGGTGCTGGTCGAGCGGGTGCACGAAATTGCCTCGAAGCGGGAGATCGAGTTCCGTTACCGGGCGATCAACAACTTCGAGGAGTTGCTGAGTTTTCACCGGACGCGGATTGTGAAATTTTTCCTGCACATCAGCAAGGAGGAGCAGCTGCGCCGCTTCGTGAAACGGCTTGAACGGCCGGAGAAGCACTGGAAAATTTCCACCAACGACTATCCCGAGCGCCAGTACTGGGATGATTACATCTCCGCGTTTGAAGCGGCGATGGGCAAATGTTCAACTACGGAAGCGCCGTGGTTCATCATTCCCGCCAACTGCAAATGGCTGCGCAACCTTGCGGTTTCGCAGATCATTCTGGACACGCTCGAATCGATGAAAATCCAGCTGCCGCCGCCATCGGTGGATCTGCAGGAAACGCGGCGTCTGGCCGCGATCGAACTCGCCCGTCAGCGCGAGCAGAAAAAGTCCGGTAAATAGCCATTGCCGCCGGTGCGGGCTTCGGCGGTCGGATCGATTCAAAAGATGCCGGGAGGTGGTGCGAATGGAACGTGAATCGCTGGAGCGCTATGCACGGATTTCTCAGCCGCCGCGTGACGCGTTGGGGTTCGTGGAGGAGTTGCGGTGTCCGACGGAGTATCATTTCCGGCCGGATGCGGTACGAGGTGGGATATTCGGTCGCGGCTTTCGTATTGAGGCAAAGTTCGTTCCGGAACATTCCGCCACCGCCTTCGCCTCGCTGCGCCGCCTGCTGGCCGCCGCCAGGAGCGAAGAAAATGCGCAGGGATACCCGATCCGGGTGGTCGGCGATCCCGGTCTGGCGCATGAGGAGTACCGACTGACAATCGCTGCGCATGAGAGCGTGATCGCCGCCGCGGATGCCGATGGATTGCGGCGGGGGATATACTTTTTTGAGGATCGCATCCGCGAATGCGGCGGGGCTCCGCTGCCCGGTGAATGGCGGCGCCGGCCCTGGGTGCGGCGGCGGATCAGCCGCTGTTTTTTCGGTCCGACCGGGCGGCCCCCCTTCATGATCGACGAATTGATGAACGAGGTCGATTATTATCCGGAGGCTTATCTGGACAAACTTGCGCATGAAGGGATAAACGGGTTGTGGCTGACCGTTTACTTCCATGATCTGCCCTCTTCGCTCTACCCGGAGCGCGGCGCCGGCATCGAACGCCGTCTGGCCAAGCTGCGGTGGACGGTGGATCGCTGTGCCGAATATGGTATTTCGATCTATCTGTTTACCAGTGAACCGAAGTTGTTCGGTCCGGGCGCTTTTGCCATACCTCTCGGCGAGGCGCGGCCGGAACTGCTCGGACGCAGTTGGGGAGAATATCGCTGTTTCTGCACCTCTTCGGAGGAGGGAAAACTGTATCTGCGTGAATCGGTTGAGACGTTGTTCCGGGCGGTGCCGCGACTCGGCGGCATGATCAACATCATGCGCGGCGAGGATTCCGGGGCATGTGTGAACGCCTCGTTCTCCGGAGACCGGGAAGCCAGGATTCCGTGTCCGCGCTGTTCGGGTCGGCCGCGTGCCGAAATCTACCGGGAAACCGCGGAAATTTTCCGGGACGCGATGCGGAGGTATAATCCGGATGCGGAATTTATCGGCTGGTTCTATACTCCCGCCCAGCGGGATGGGTCGATTTTCACCCGGGAGATGGAGGAGGTGGCCCGGCAGTGGCCGCGGGATTGCACGCTGATGCTCAACTTTGAATCCGGCGGCCGGATCGAACAGCTGGGAAAGAAGCGGATCGTCTTTGATTATTCGCTCGCGTACATCGGGCCTTCGCAGCTGGTGGAGCGGGTGGCTGCCACCGGGGTTCGGTGTGGTGCGAAGCTCCAGGTGGGGTGTTCGCACGAGGATGCGTCGATACCCTTCATGCCGGTGCCCGGCAACCTCTGGAGAAAGTACCGGCGGATGCGCGAACTCGGAATTACCACCGCAATGCAGTGCTGGTACTTCGGCAACTATCCGGGGACGATGAACAAGGCCGCCGGCGAACTCTCCTTTGAACCATTCTGCGAAGTTGAACACCGTTTTCTGCTTGAACTAGCTCGTCCCGACTGGCATGAGGTGTCGGAAACGGTCGCGTGTGCCTGGGAATGTTTCGGTTCGGGATACCGTTGCTTCCCCGGCAACATCGCGTTCGAATGGTATGGGCCGCTGCACAATTCGCTCAGCTGGCCCTGGCATCTCTTTCCGGTGGATGAACCGCTGGCGCCGACCTGGCTGCTCGAACAATTCCCGGCGATCTCCGGCGACCGGGTCGGCGAGGCACTCCATTTTCACCACACGCTTGACGAGG
>CAKUKT010000276.1 GCA_934663655.1 uncultured Victivallaceae bacterium | reverse complement strand
GATTGTCCTCCTCATCCTCCCGGGCGTTCTCCTCCAGCAACGCGAAGGAATCGAGGAAATCAGCGAGAGACGCCGGTTCCGTGCGGCGTTTCTCAAACATCGCCACCGCGCTGATGAATTCATCGACGTTGTCGCGCCGTTTCTCGGTGTCCTTGATGTCTTTGTAGATGCGCTGAAGTCCGTCGATGTAGCCGACGGCATCCAGATAAGCAGAAATCTTGCCGGTGAGATTTCCGGGTTCGGCGAAGGCGGCTCGCGCCTCTGCGCAGGCTCGATCGAGTTCCGAGGCGCCGGTGCGCGCCGCTTTCGAAAGCGTGGAATTGAACTCCGGATCGATCAGAGTAAGCAGCATCGGCCGATGTTCCTTCAGGCGGCGGATTTTCAGCTCCTCGATCACCTTTGCGCCGATTCCGCGCGGCGGCGCCGCCAGAATCCGCAGCAGACTCTGGTCGTCGGCGGGATTGACCAGCAGCCGCAGGTAGGCGACCGCATCCTTGATCTCCCGCCGCTGATAGAACTGCTGTCCGCCGAAAATCCGGTAGGGAATCTGAGCATTGCGCAACGCCTGTTCGAACTGGCGCGAAAGCTGGTTTGAGCGGTAGAGAATTGCAAAATCCCGGTAGGATAACTCCGGATGATCAGCGCGGAGCTCCTCGATCTTCGCACCGATGAAGTCGGCCTCTCCCTCGGAATCATCCGCGAGCACGATCCGGGGCAACTCCCCCTCCCCGAGCGAACTCCACAATTTCTTGCTGTGGCGGCGGATGTTGCCGCCGGCAATCGCGGCATTGGCGGCATTCAGAATGCTGGTGGATGAGCGGTAGTTCTGTTCGAGTTTGATCACCCGCGCCCCCGGGAAATGTTCCGGAAAGTCGAGAATGTTTCCAATATCCGCACCGCGCCAGGAATAAATACTCTGGTCGTCGTCCCCGACCACGCAGAGATTGCGTTCGCTCCCGGCCAGCATCCGCACCAGCGCGAACTGGGCCGCGTTGGTGTCCTGATACTCGTCGATCAGAAGATAGCGGTAGCGGGCGCGATAGCGCTCCAGTACCTCGGGAAATTCAGAAAAAAGCCGGTAAACCAGCAGCAGCATGTCATCGAAATCGACCGCATTCTGCAGCTCCAGCTGTTCCTGATAATTTTCGTAGAGATGCGCAACCTGAGACTCAAACTCATTCTCGGCCCGCTGACGAGCCTCATGCGGTCGCAACAGCAGATTCTTCCAGCGGCCGATCAACGCCATCGCCCCCGCCAGCGGAAAGCCCTCGTGATTGCAGCCGATATTTCCCGCCGCCTGTTTGAAAATACCGAGCTGATCGGATTCGTCGGCAATCGTGAAATTGGGCAGATAACCGAGCTTTGTGATCTCCCGCCGCAGCAGTCGTCCACAGAAGGAGTGAAAAGTGCCGAGCGTCACCGCCGAAGCGGCGGCCGGAGCCGCCAGCTGGGCAAGGCGTTCGCGCATTTCCGCCGCCGCCTTGTTGGTGAAAGTCATTCCGAGAATGTTCTCGGGAGGGATCCCCGAAGCCAGCATATAAGCGATCCGATAGGTGATCACCCGCGTCTTGCCGGTCCCGGCCCCCGCCAGCACCAGTACCGGACCGGCAAGAGTCCGCACCGCTTCCGCCTGTTCCGGATTCAGTTCACGGATTATTTCCTCACAGGTCATAAAGCACTCTTTTCAATAAAACCGGAGAAATTAGCATAGAGTTCCTCCAGCTGATTCAAATAATAAACCACATTCTCATCGCGTTCACCGCGATTGGCGTCGAGCAGACGGCTGCTGTCGGTTATCGAAGGTTTCTTTTTGTCGCCGGTCACATAAAAGAAAACCTGCGCCCCGGCACGCAATTCCCGACCGGCTGCAATCGCCAGTTCGTAGGCGGCGCTGCGCCGTCCCGTCCCGGATGCAAGTTTGCGCCGGTAATTGGCGGTGGAATCACCGAGCGTCTCGCTCTTGGCGAGATCACGCAACGGCAGCAGGTGTCCGGCGATCCGCTCGCGATATTCATCCCGGAGAGCCGGGATTTCCGCCCCGCGTCCGGTGAGCAGCCGGGTCACCACCTCGCGGATGAAATTGCGTCGAAACGGTTCATAAGCGCGCGACTTCAGCGCGGCGCCGGAAATCCTCACATCCCCGCCGGCGGTGAGCAATGCGTAATTTTTGCTCTTATAGGCGAACATCGCCTGAAAAAATTCATCCAGTTCAATAGTGATTTTCGTCGGCAGCGCCGCCTGCAGTTCACGTTCGAAATCCGCCGGCGCTCCGGCGTCCGCCGGCGGCTGGAAATAGACCCCGTCAGTATCCGCCTCAATGATTCCCGCTCCCCGGCGGGTGAGAAAATCCAGCAGCGTACCGAGCACTTCCCGCCCCGCCGCGGTCACCCGCGCCGCCAGTTCATAGTCGTTGAATGTCCCCTGCGGGAAGCCGAGATAACCGTAAAACGAGTTGATCAGGATCTTGAAGGCACTCTGCAGCGTCTGAAAATGACGCCGGGTTTCCACATTTCCGGCCTCAGCGGCATTGCGCCTCGCCTCAAGCCGGAAGTCACGCAATTCCCGCAACAACCGCAAATAGATCCCCAGACGATCGCGTTTCGGCGTCCAGCTGTTCGCGATGATCAGCGACGGATACAGGGAGCGGACGTCGCAGTGCCACACATTCCGGAACACTCCACTCACCTCGGCCCGGGTCATCGCCCCCTGAAAATTCTGCGGCCGCTCCGGCAGCGGCAGTGCCGCTCCCGACCGCAGATATTCAGCGCAGAAAAGCGCATCCAGACTGCTGCCGTTGCCGCGACAGATCACATCCTGATATTTGAGCGGCAGGATTCTCGCCCGATAAAAATCACTCGGCGTGAAGATCGCGCACAACGCTCCGATCAGCCGAGCGCCGGTCTCTTCGAGATGGAAATATTGCGCCAGCGCCGCCGGTTCAAAGGAGTCGAACTCCCGCGCCCCCACATCATAACGCAGCGCCAGATGGGCAAGATCGACAATATGACGTCCGCGCAGGTCGAAGCGGTTGAAGTTGAGGGTGCGTTCTCCAAAACTCAACCGCCCCGGACGCTTCGTGAACCCCCCGCCGCCGCGACCGAACTCCGCCCGGATCCGGTGAAAACGGAAACGCTCAAGCAACCGGGAGAGCACCTCATCGCACAACCCGTACCCCTCGATCACATCCGGATCCCACCGCCGGGTTATATCGAGGAGCGCTTCGAGACGTTCCTTTTCGCTCCCGGTGTCAAACCGTTCCCGGCCGCCGCCGCTGTCCGCCGTCTCCACTGCCGCGACCTCGTCGCCGTCGAAAACGATTTCCCACTGCATTCGGCGCAATTCGGGAAAGGTCATTCCGGAAAAGAGCCGACTCTCCAGCACCGTCAGCGCCTGCTGGGTGTAATCGCGGATGACGGAAAAAAATTCCCCCCGGGAGGTGAGCAGTTTCACCGCCGCCTCCAACGCCTCGATTGAAGCGTAATCGATCCGCCATTTCAGCGGCGAGTCGCCGTCAAGTTCAATCACCGCGGCCGGATCGGAACCATCCGCGGCCGCACTCTCCCCGGTCAGCAGAAAAGGATGAAACTCCACCCGTTCCGTCCGGAAACCGTCGCCTTCGTGAAAAAAAAGTTCGGCCTCCGCCCCGGACACTTCCACCGCGACCAGACCGCGGTAACGTGAAGGGATCAATTCATCCAAATCCATTTTCAGCTCCTCCTCCGGCTCCTCCATCCCGCCCGCCGGACTGCGTCCCGACGGTCGCGCCGGAAAAATACGACCACCGCCCTGCGCACTTCGCCACCTGGTCCGTTGTTGATTTGTCAGTGGAGATCCACCACTCTGCCTGCAAACTCGAACCTGCCGTCGCGAACCAGCACCGCCGCACTGGTGACCGCATGATCAAACCCGGCGAAGACGCCGCCGTCAACAATATACC
>CAKUKT010000275.1 GCA_934663655.1 uncultured Victivallaceae bacterium | reverse complement strand
CCATAACACAGTATGGAGAATCCCCGGTATCGCAGGCGAAAACGGCCGGCAGATTCGGATGGTTCAGGTGACGCAACCATGCAAGCTCATTCCGAAACCGGTCCTCGCCTCCGCCGACGGGGATTTTAACGACACTTTCCCGGCCGTTAAAATCGGCGAGAAACACCTGCGACGTGCTTCCTCTGGCAATAAACCGCTTCAGTCTCGCACCGTGAAACACTGCCGGCTCCCTCAACCGTCGTTCGTCAGCCGGCATTCCCCCCAATACACTTCTGACAAATTCCGGAAAACCGGATCCCTGCCGGAGCAGAACGCTCCCATTCCAGTCCCGAAGCAAAGCGTCAAAGAGTTCGGCCCGGGGACACGGTCGAATATTCGTCAGCAGTTGCGCCAGCCGGACCGCCGCCGCCCATTGCCAGTCAAAAACATCGGCCTGACCGCTTAAAACGGCGGCACGCCGGTCCGAACGAAACAACAGCAGAAAATCCAGCGGACAAATCCCGGACAACTTGATTTGCACCGAATGAAAATGGAGCCATTCAAGTTCCCTGCCGATTTGTGCGGCATAGGGCTCAAATTCGCTTTCCGGCGACTCAAAGCCACGGCAAAGCGCCGGAAGAAGGTCATTCAGTCGGCGGAGTAACATCATCCTCCTCCTCTTCGTCCGAGTGCACCGGAGTTTCGGCCTCTTCCCGGCTGACGTCGGGAGTGATTTCCGGAAGCTTCCCGAAAGCTATTACAATCGCGGTCGCGTTGTCGGCGCCGCCGTGTTTCAATGAAGCGGCAATCAACTCTTTTGCCTTTTGCTCCGGCACACCATTTGAGCTTAGAATCTGCTTTATTTCCGGCTCGGGAAGCTGACGGGAAACGCCATCCGAACAGAGCAGATAAAGATCGTTGTCCATAAGTTCCAGATTCTGGGTTTCGAGAAAAAATTTTGGCCCGCAACCGGCGACGTTGGTCAGCACTCCCTGCAGGTGCCTGGCCAGTTTCTCCTCGGCAACTCCCATCGCGGAAGCAATGGTATGATCTGTGGTGAGCAACTCCAATCCTTTTTTTCTCAGCCGATAACAACGGCTGTCTCCGGCGGAGAAAAGCATTGCGCTGGTCGGATGAAACGGAGACAGGGCAATTCCGACGATAGTGGCGCCCATGCCGCGCAAATGGTTCTCCTCGGCAAATTTCTGGATTTCGGTGTTTGCCTGATAAGAAAATTTCACCATCGCCGAAAGATCTTTTAAAGGAGAAGCCGCCGCTTTGGCGAAGGTCTGAACCACAATGGCACTTGCTCGTTCGCCGCCGTCCCCTCCCCCCATGCCGTCGGAAACAACGAACAAACCGCTGGCAGACAGACAACGGTAGGAGTCCTGATTCTCCTTGCGGGCAAACCCGGTGTCGGTATATGCTCCGGCGTTGAAATATTTCTTCTTGAATAACAGAAACGGCATTGCATCACCTTGGATATTTCTTGAATCCCCACATCCGGCGCACTACGGGATCACCCGGAATGCCCTGGCGGAGGATGGAATCTCTGATTTCGATTTTCTGTTCGTCCGACGCGCTATTGTAATCCCGACTCAGCTTGATCAGGGGCAGCCGCATTTTCTTGAAATCGCGGGTGAAGGCTTCCACTTCGCTCTCCTGGATTTCCCCGCCCATCAGGAAAATGGCGATGGCTTTTTTCAAGATGCTCTCCCGCAACGATTCACAGTTCGCCGTGAAATATTCCGTCGCCAGCGCGTCCCGAAATTCAAGCACTTCTCCGGCACTTTCATAAAGACTTTGAAACGCGCCGGAATGCAGCCATTCGTTCTGCTTCTGATCGGCAAAAGTCCGGAAAGTTTGAATCGAACCGAGCAGATTTCTGAATTTGACGATTTCGGGACGGAACTGAAACTCCGAGTATACCGATTGGTCATAAGGGGCCGGAAGCGCATAAATAAATTCAAAGAATCCTTCAACCCCGAGAACACGGTCATATTCCCCGGCCGGTTCCGTGCGAAGGCGGGAAGGCATTTTCCGCTCAAACGCATCGCAGGCGAAGACCTTTTTCATGACCTCCTGGTTTTGAAATATCGAAACACATTCCGGCATGGGCGCATCCTTGCTCAACCCCGCCTCGTTCAAATTGTGGATTAGCGGACGCAGATTGGCCGCGACCGCGAGGATGGTCTCAAATTGCCGCTCCTGCTGTTTTCTGAGCGTGGCAATATTCGCATTGACGACACACTGTTCCAGCGTCGGAAGATCCAGACGGATGGAGTCGAGTTCCCCAAATTCCAGCTGCCGGACCGCGATCATGGCGCGCTTGATCTGCTTGCCGGTACGCTGCAACATCGCCAGCGGCACCATGCAGCTCTCGATTCGGATGCGGATGTTCGGCTCGGCATGCTGTTTCAACTCGTCCAAATCGCTCAAAACCATGGCGAGATTGTCCGACTCCGACTCGATTCTTGCGAGAATCGCCTCCAACTTTTCCAAATAGAGCAGGTTATCTCCGATCTGTTTGCGAAGCGTCACCGAATCAGCCAGCAACTTTTTCAAATAGGCGGGAGGATTCTGCAGGAAAAGTTTTTCAATTCCGTCGATGATTTCTACGGATTGTTTCAAATCGGCGAGGTTTTTCTGGTTCCGGTCATCGCGCATTGAAGTTTCCGCCAGCAGATAGGCATCCAGCAACTTTTTCACCGTGAAAGCCTCTTTGCGCATTTCCGGCGCGGTGGTGTCGTTCCATCCCCACACATTGGGGTCGGCATCGGTAATCATACCGAGAATGTGCGAGGATTCGATCCAGTTGCCGGAATTCAGCGCCAACTTCGCCTTTCCCCAGTTGGCGAAAATCTTTTCCCAGACGGCGATGGACTGGTCAAGTTCGCTGTAAGCAATTTCATTTGCGTCCGCACCGCGACGCGAACGCGATTCCTTCAGAAATTCACGTGCCTGTTCGAACCGTTCGGCAGCCGCCTCGCGTCTCGCATAATTCAAATAGGTGTCGGAAGACGATTTGATCCCCATCCAGAGCCAGTTCAATGCCAGAACAATGAAAATAGTCGCGGCAACGACGCCGAGGCTGTACCATATTCTGATTTTGGAATGTTCAATGGTTCCGTCCACGAATTTGAAATCGACAAAGGAAATGCTGATGACATCATCATCAACCAGCAGACGCTCCGTACTGGCGGAAAGCTTGGTACCGTTTACAAACGTCCCGTTTTTACTGCCGAGGTCGCGAAGCCAGCATCCATCCGCCTTGCTGTTGAATTCGGCATGACGCTGCGAAACCAGTTGTTCGTCGATAACGATATCGCAGCCGGGAGCGGAACCGACCACCATCCTGGGATTGTCCAGCCTGACCGACAATCCTTTCTTATCAGTATTGAGATATACCAGTTCATGCCGTGCAGCCCGGGACGCTTTGAGCTTTTCCACATAAAGCGTACAGTTCCCAATGGCGAACTGATCGTCGGGAACAAGATTCTTTTCCTGGATTCTCCGCGCTTTGTAGAAAATGCCATTCCGGCTTCCGGTATCACGCAGACACAGACGCCCCTTGCGCATCAGAATAACGGCATGATGGCCGCTGGCGACATTGTCTTCCTTGGGAATCACCCAGGTACAATCCGCGCTTCTGCCGATGGTGATGGTGTCGGAGGCGGCGAGATCGGCGACTTCATCCGTCTGGAATCCCGCATCCACGGCTCGCGCGGGATCCCCAGCGATTGGCGCGGCATCAAGCAGTACGGCGGCGGGATGCTGTATGACTGGGGCATCCACCTGATCGATCAGGTCATGCAGATCCTCACCGCCCCGGTCACCAAGATCGACTGCCGCTTCGACCATATCACCAACGAGGAGGTCGATGACGGCTTCCGTCTGGATATGACCTTCGCCGACGGCAAGACCGCGTATGTCGAGGTCGGGACGTATAACTTCATCGC
>CAKUKT010000274.1 GCA_934663655.1 uncultured Victivallaceae bacterium | reverse complement strand
ATGTCCAACTCCCCCATGCCGGTCGGCGTCGTCGGCTGCGGCGCGATCAGTGCCGTCTACATGAAATGCTGCCGCCAGTTCGAGAACTTCAAGATCGTCAAGTGCGCCGACGTCGGAATTGAATATGCCCGCGCCCGCGCCGCTGAATTCGGCATCGAAGCGGTCGGTTGCGACGAACTCTTCGCCGACCCGGAAATCAAACTCATCATCAACCTCACCCCGCCCTCCGAACACGCTCCGATCAACCGGCGCGCCGTGGAGAGCGGCAAACATGTCTACAGTGAGAAACCTTTCGCGGTCTCCCTGCCGGACGCGCTGGAAGTGGATGCCGAAGCCAAACGGCGTGGACTTTTCGCCACCAGCGCTCCGGACTCATTCCTCGGCGCCGCGCAGCAGTATCTGCGTCAGCTGGTCGATTCCGGTGAATACGGTACGATTTTCGGCGGAACGGCGGCGACGCTCGGTGCGGCCGGCTACCACTCCAACCACCGGGATATCACCTTCTTTTTCCGCCGCGGCGCCGGTCCGCTCTTCGACATGGGGCCGTACCACCTGTCCGCACTGGTCAGCGTGCTCGGGCCGGTCACCCGGGTCGGCGCGATGGGACGGAAACTCGCCGAAACCCGCACCTGCGTTTCCGGCAGCAATGCCGGGCTCACCTTTCCGATCGGGACGGAAACCAACCTGGTTTCCTCGCTGGAATTTGCCTCGGGAGCGGTGGTTTCGTTCAACGCGAGCTTCGACGTGCGCGCCCACCGGGCGCCGCTGCTGGAACTTTTCGGTGAAAACGGTTCCCTGGCCCTGCCCGACCAGCCCTGCAATTTCGGCAGTCAGGTCGAGGTATTCAGCGTCGCCCACCCGGAATGGCGGACTCTGACCTCGCCATTCGGTTTCTCCGAAGTCACCCGCGGACTCGGCGTCGCGGATCTGGTCGCGGCGATCGAAGAGGGAAGAGAACCGCGTTGCGCACCCGAATTTGCACTCCACGTGCTTGAAATAATGTGCGCAATCGAACAATCGGTAGCGGAAGGCGGTTTCGTGAAGCTCCGGACCACCTGCCGGCGTCCCGAACCGATGCCGATAAAATTCTAACCCGGGGCGGCCAGTACATCATGAATCTGAACAATCTTGAAAAATTCCGCGCCCGGCTCGCCTCCGACCGGATCTGCCTCGGGATGGTGATTTCGCTCAGTGATCCGTCCGTCAGTGAAATTGCCGGAGAACTCGGCTTCGATTTCACCTGGATCGACGCCGAACACTGTCCGCTCAACATCGAAACCATCCTCGGCCATCTCCAGGCGGTGCGCGGCAGTGACTGTGCTCCGCTCGTCCGCGTCCAGTGGAATGAGTGGGGCATCATCAAGCCGATCCTCGATCTCGCTCCCGCCGGAGTAATCATTCCGATGGTCAACTCCGCCGCCGAGGCGGAAGAGGCGGTCGCCAGCTGCAAATATCCGCCGCGCGGTAAACGCGGCTGCGCGGCCCGGCGCGGCCGGAGGTACGGTCTCACTCCGTTCTTCGACTACCTTGCGTCCTCGGAGGCCGACCCGATGGTGATTCTTCAAGTCGAACACATCGACGCAGTGCGCGAACTCGACGCGATTCTGCGGGTCCCCGGAATCGACAGCATCTGCATCGGCCCGGCGGATCTCTCCGGTTCGATGGGAAAACTCTGCCGTTTCGACGACCCGGAGGTGAGCCGGGTGATCGACGAGGTCGCCGCCAAGGTCAAGGCGGCCGGACTGCCGCTCGGAACCGCGGATGCTCTGACCCCGGAATGGCGGCGGCGCGGCATCGACTGGATCGCCTGCGCCGGAGACACCGGCGCGATAGTCTCCGCAGCGCGTTCGACCCTCGCCAATCTGCGGGAATTGTCTCAGAAGCGGGAGTGAGTACCAACGGATTTCCGGCGGGGGTTAACCTGCCTGTGAAAGCAGTTTTTTCCGAAAAAAAATTGTCGGCAATTTTATAATTAAACCATATTTGAGGGATTCGATTTCAACCATGGCCAGAAAAGCTTCCACCCGCATTTCCACCCACGGTTTCTCCGCCTTCCGGCGGGGAACTTTCGGCAACGCCGGACACAACATCTACGTTTCGGCCGCCGGAGTACTCCAGAGAATTTACCAGTACGACCTCAACCACAACGGTTACTTCGATCTGGTCTACGCGAACTGCCAGAACCACCATGAATCGCCGCCGAGCTATGTTTACAATCGCGCCGGCAAACGCACGGAACTTCCAGGTCAGGGTTCGGTGGCGGGGCTCGCCGCCGACCTCACCGGCAAAGGTTACACCGATCTGGTAATCGCCGGTCGCAACGATGCGGCGGCGCCGTTTGCTTCCAGCGACATCTACTTCGGCAGCGAGGAGGGATATTCGGAGAAATACCACTCCCGTATTCCCGCCCCCTTCGCCGAATCGGTGGCGGCGGGACGCTTCGACGGCGGAGTGCGTCCGGCTCTGGCATTCGCGATTCCGGTCTACAAAATCGTCCGGATCTTCTACCAGACCGGCGTCGGTCTGGAATGGCACCGTTTCGTCGATCTGCCGATCGAATGTGCCCAGGTGGCCGCCGCCGACCTGGACGGAGACGGCTATGATGAACTGATCGTCCGCGGTCACGAATCGACCGGCACGACCATCTACTGGGGCGGCCCCGGCGGCATCTCTCTCGAACGCTGCACCCAGCTGCCGGAACTTCCCCCCTCGGAAGTAATCATGGCCGAGGAGAGCGATAAACTTACCAGCGAAATGGAGAAGAAGGTCGAGGTGCCGCGTCTGCTGAAGTGCGTCAAATTCAAGGGAAAAAATTGCTTCACCCTCTCCTCCGGCAAAAAGATGATCTTCTACACCGCCGACGCCGGACGCAACCTCTCCCGGGCGGCGGAATTTGACGTGCCGATGGCGATATCGGCGGCAACCGGCGACCTCAACGGAGACGGATTCGAGGAGGTGGTGATCGTCAGCCACTGCCGCGACAACGATGATCCCAGGTGGCAGAACAGCTTTGTCTACTGGGGTTCGGAGGCGGGATTCTCCGAGGAGCGCCGCAGCGTAATCCGGACCCGTCAGGCCAATGACGTGGCGATATATCCGGGACATGAATTCATCGTCTGTCAGGGTGAGGCGGATCGCAGTTACACCGCGATGTCACCGATTTTCAAGGTGGAAGCAGGCAACCGGATTGTCGAATCCGGAGCATTCCAGAGTGAGGCGGCCCGCCGGGTTTTCACGGTCACCAACCGCGGACGGGAACCGGAGATATTCTTCCTCAACCAGAACTCCCGCAGTTCAGTCGGTTCCGACCACGCCTCGGTCTATTTCGGCGGCCCGGACGGATATTCCAGCGAGCGCGGGGTAAACGTCCCGGCGTGGTGTGCGGTGGATTCGCTTTCGGCCGACTTCGATGACGACGGCTGGGCGGAACTGCTGATCTGCAACAACTCCGAGAACTCGATGAATCTCGACCCCGGCCACCACGTCCACCACTTCGGCCCCGGCGGCTTTGAACCGGAAAAAAGCTATTGTCTGCCGGTCAACTGCGGCTGGTCGGCGGTTACCGCCGACTTCAATCGCAACGGCTATCTCGACATCGTCACGGTCTGCAATGTCTACCATGATCTCAAAATATTCTACGGCGGACCGCAGGGATTCCGGGAATCGGAGATCATCAGTCTCGAAGGGCGCGGCAGCCCGCGGTGGATACTCGCGGTCGACCTCAACCGCAACGGCTACCTCGATCTGGTGGTGCCGCTGATCGACAGCGACCGGACGCTGATCCTGTGGGGCGGCCCGGGCGGTTTTACGATGGAGAACCGTTCCGAACTCGGCGTCTATCAGGGAGCCTGCGCCCGGGCCGCCGATCTCACCGGCAACGGCTGGCCGGATCTGATTATCGGTTCTCACACCGAAACTCCGATCAACGGCGAACTCAGCGCTCACGAACCGCATCACTCCTTTGTCCACATCTACTGGAA
>CAKUKT010000273.1 GCA_934663655.1 uncultured Victivallaceae bacterium | reverse complement strand
ATTATCGCATAATCGGTTTTTTTGTTGCCGGGAAGCCGTGCCTGTCTGAAATGAGTTCCTTTTTGCATTCGGCACAATGGGTGGTTCTTTCCTGCGTCGGGGGGGGCCGGGCGAAAGCGGCGGATCATCCGGCGTATGGCATGAAACGGGTGAATTGCAGCAACAATTGGACAGCTGGATATGTTGCATTGAACGGCTCCGGACGAAAAAACGCCGTGGTTCCCGATGAGATGACGGGGGCTTGCGAACCACGATCGGAAATCGTCGGCAGGGAGGCTTATGAAGTTATTCCGGCTGGGAATCCTGACGTATCAGAAACGGCGAGGCGCCGCCGCCGGAAGAGACTGATGTGGCGGACATTCCCGGAATCAGCGAATTGAAATCCCCTTCAATCACCTCGGCCGCGGCGACGTGCGAACGTACACTGATCAGGCGCAGCCGGACATTCCCGGCGTTGTAAATCAACCCGACAAAGGCGCCCTGCAGCGTCCCGACGGAGAGCACGACGATCTTCAATCCGGGGTTGATTGCCAAGATCCGGCAGGTGCGCAGCGCATCCGTTTCGGAATCTCCCGCGGTTGTCGTCAGCGCGGTGAAGTTGCGGATATCACGTCTGGTTTCATCCACGCGCAGCATCATCTGCACCCGACGGCTGTCGGCAATTGGAAATTGCCGGAGCAGGTTCTCGATATCGTCGCAGAGTGAGAACGCCGTGAGGGCCAGCGCAGTTCCGCGCCTGACCGTCTCGTCCAGGGAGATGAGCAGCGACTCCTCCCGGCGGATCGAGGGGATGTTTTCGCCGCTGTCGATGATTTCGCCGAGCCAGAGTTGAGAGTTGCGACGCCGGGCCTCGCTCTCCGCAAGCTGAGTGCGGAGCTTTTCCAGTTCCGCACCCAATTGCGCGTTACGCTTTTTCAGGGCCTCATTTTCGCGACGCAGTTCATCGACGGTCGCCTCCGTCTCAGCCGCACCGGCGGCGAACAGGGAGAGCGCTGTCAATACCACTGCGGATTTCCGGAAAAGGTTCACTGCTTATTTCCCGTCTTCTGATTTCGGCGGCGGCTGTTTGCGCTGCGGTTCACTGGCGGCGGAATCGTCTTTATCAGCGGCAAAAGCTCCCAGCAAAGCCAAGGCGGAGACCGCGAGGGCAAAGAGGTGTTTCATTTAGAAAATCCTTTCATCGTCTTGATGTAATCGTGGAAGCGATCCAGCATTTCAAAGAAGTTCCGCCGGTTTGCCTCACTCTCTTTTTCCAGAAATTGCCCGGCAATTTCGGATAGGTAGTTTTTCCATTCGCACATGAAAGCGCGTCCCGGTTCTCCGAGCCGGATCAGCACCATCCGTCGGTCGCGAGGACTGGTCAGCCGTTCAAGAACGCCCTTGTGGACGAGATTTTCAACCATCACCGAGACGGCGCTGGACGACAGGGAAAGCCGGTCGGCCAGATCTTTGAGCGCAATGCCTTCGGGATTGTCACGGGTCATCCGGACGATGGTTCTTACCATACGTTCCTGATTGAGGGTGAGCATCATCAGAGTACGGATCTCGTCACCGCTTCGAGTGTACAGGGCGAGTTCTCTGATATCGTCCACGGTTTCGAACAGGTTCTGGCAGAAACTCCAGGAACTCCCGTCCAGTTCTCCCATTGTCATGACCTTTATTTAAATTAGTATAGTCTGAATATGTTAATTTTAATAATATAACACTTTTAAAAGTATTTTTCAAGATCGCCTCATCGCGCCCGGAAGCGGGAGGTCAGAAAGGGGTGCCACAATTGAACAAGTTGGCGGAAATATAGTTACAACCGTTCGGAATCGAAACGGACGTTGCCCGCTGATGGTTCGGAATTTTCACCATGGCTGCGAAAAATATACCTATTGTGGATAGGCTGCGGTTTTTCCGGACGGGAAGGGAAAATGGTGGAGGAAAATCGAACGCCAAACCTTGAAAAAGAGCGCAACCGGGACTATTTTAGCCGCAAAATATCGGCGATTCCGGAGATCGTCCGGTGTATGCGGGGAAATCAGAATGGATAATGTGGTAGCAATCGACGGACCGGCCGGCGCCGGTAAGAGCACCGTGGCGCGTCTGCTCGCGGAGAAACTCAATCTGCTTTATGTCAACACCGGCAATCTTTACCGGGCGCTGGCGTGGACGGCGTTGTGCGCCGGGGAGAAACTCGAACCGTTGTCGATCGATTTTCTTGCCGGGTTGACGGTTGAACCACTGACCGATGCCGTTATGGTCAACGGCAGGGAGCTTGGTCCGGAACTCCGGCGTCCGGAATGTGCCGCCGCCGCCAGTCTGATTTCCCGGCAGAGCGCCGTGCGTGATTTTCTGATGCCGGTCCAGCGCAACGCGGCGGCGCGACGCTGGATTGTGATGGAAGGGCGTGATATCGGGACGGTGGTCTTTCCGGAGGCCCGGGCAAAATTTTTCATCACCGCCTCGGTTGAGGAACGGGCGCGTCGTCGCCTGGCTCAACAGGGGGAAACCGTTGCCGGGGCGACGCTGGCAAGCGTTATGGCGGAGATTGCCGAACGCGATCACCAGGATTCGACCCGGGCGGTTGCTCCACTGCGTCCGGCTGCGGATGCGCTTATTATCGACACTACCGGCATGCCGGTGACTGCGGTGGTGGAGAAAATTTCCGAAATTGTTTCGCCGCTGCTCGACGGCGGGACCGGTTACTCCTCCTCCAGCAGGTAACGGCGGAAAAATTGTGAGGCCAGCGGTGCGCAGTCGGTGGCGCCGCTGTCTCCTTCCTGAATCACCACCGCCAGTGCCAGAGTACGTTCCCGCCAGGTGGTATAGGCGATGAACCAGACATCTTTGGTGCGGTTTTCCCGGCTGCCGCGTTCGGCGGAACCGGTTTTGCCGCGGATTTCGAGACCTTCGGTCCGCGCCCGCCGTCCCGAACCGTTGTTACGTTCGACTACCTCCAGCATTCCCTGACGAACCCGGGCCAGCGCCTCATCCGAAGCGGCCAGACGGTTGCGTTTCTCCACAACTCGGCGGTAAACCAGATTGCCGTAGGGATCAACCACCTTGGCGACAAGGTGGGGTTTCCACAACGTCCCGCCGTTGGCCAGCGCGGCGGTAAAGAGTGCCGCCTGCAACGGCGTAACGGTAATGGTACCCTGACCGATGGAGAGCAGCGCGGTGTCGTAACGGTTCCAGCCGGTGCCGGCAGATTTTCGTTTGGCGGCGTCGGAGGGAAAGGTGCCGCCGGCCTCGGCAAGTTCAATTCCGGTCGGCGTGCCTATTCCGGCTGATTTGAGTACCCGGCGCAGTGGTTCCGGACCGATGGCCAGCGCGTGTTCAATCATATAGTCGTTGCATGACCAGGCCAGCGCATCGACCATGTTGACTTCACCGTGGCCGCCGCGAAGATAGGAGGCACAACGGATCGCGGCATTGCCGACGGTAGTTGCGCCATCGCAGATGGTGGTTTCCTCGGGATCGATGCCGGCATCGAAAAAAGCCAGTTCATTCAGCGGTTTGATAATCGAACCCGGCGTGAATGTGCCGAGCAGCGCCCGGTTGAGCAGCGGCAGCCGCTTGTCTTCGAGCAGCGAACGGTAATAATCACGCGGCAGAATCGGTGAGAAGTTGGTCAGATCGTAGGCCGGCGCGCTGGCGGCCGCAAGCACATCGCCGTTGTCGGCGTCGACCACCACCATGGCGCCGCGTTTGCCGGCGAGCAGGTTTTCGGCGATTTGCTGGGCGCGGCTGTCCAGGGTCAGAATCACGTTGTTGCCGTGAATGGGCTCAATCTTTTCAATCAGATTCTTGTGGACGAAGCCGAGATAATCCACCTGGGCGAGCGTATAGCCGGGGTAACCGCGCAGGCCGGGCGGAGTATCGTCGTCTTCGTCACGATCGCTTCCCGGCAGCCGGTCAAAAGCACGTTCGATTCCGCTGCGTCCGACCAGGTCGGGCAGGTAGTAAAAGAAATCCTTGTGATCGGGAGCGCGGGAAGTGTCGTCC
>CAKUKT010000272.1 GCA_934663655.1 uncultured Victivallaceae bacterium | reverse complement strand
GCACCGACCTTTCTTGAGAACCTCGGTCTAACCTCATCCGGGCGCGGCAACATGGGAGTGCTGGCTCGTGACGGACTTTTCGCGGCGGTCGACCACTACTTCGGCGGCAGGTGGTATCTGCTGCTGCCGCTGCTGCCGCTGGTGGTGATCACGTTGCTCACGGTGGCGGGAGCGGCGGGAAGAGTGGTGATCGACATCTGCCGCCTGCGGAGCCGCTGGTTTGAACTGCTGCTCTTCCTCGCCTTTGTCGAATATTATCTGTTTCTGCCGGGACCGATCACGGCTCCGCGTTACCAGCTTCCGGCGCTGCCATTTGGAGCGACGTTGGCAGCGTTGTTCATCATCAGGGTGGTGCAACTTCTCAAGCGCCGGGCAAATCGCTGCCGGGTAAAAAGTTAATTGCCGTTGTTTCTGAGCGGGGTTGACAAATTCCATGTGAGGTGGAATTGTCCAACCCCGTTTTTTTATTCAGGAGCACGACATCATGGTCTACCATCTCACCGATCCGCGGCGGAACAAAACGAGCCTGTTTCGCCGATTGTTCGGCTGGTCATCCGGCGGCGGCAGCTCAACCGCGCTCTCCCTGGACAGTCCGGAAGCGCAGATACCGGAACCGCCACCGGAGAACGACGCCGCCACCCTGCCGCCTTCCTCGCTCACCGTTGACGCCGTTGCGGCACCGCCGGGAAATGCGGTTGCGACATCGATTTCTCCGGCGACGGGCTCTCCGACACCACCGGGAAATGATTCATCGGGAGTGGACTCCCGTAACAACGATCGTTCCGACGCACAGCAGCTTGCGGAGCTGCTCCGGCTGAGCGAAGAAACCAGCCGTCTGGTCAAACAGAACAATACCCGACTCAAGGAGGGGTGGTTCTATGGAGATTAAGCTCACCAACCAGTTCACCAAGGAATTGAATGCCCGCGGCTACTGTACATCCGCGACGCTCCGCTACATGGTGTCCGGGATCAATGATATTGGCGGTTCGGGTTCCGACAGCGCCCTGGCGGCGGTTTTCGGCACCGCGCCGCTGCTGGTCGGCGCCGCCCGGCGCCAGCGGATCAACCTCGCCGAATGCTGCGGACATGGCGTTTACATCGTGGATGCGGAATACGAATGCAACCGTACCTCACCCCGGCAGCGCCAGGAGGAACGACGGGCAGGAGATCAGGACTGGATCTTCTCGAGCATCGGCGGCCGGGAACACATCATCTGCGGAATGGAGTTGATTTCAGCAAGTTCAGGAACCGATGGAATCACACCTCCTGATCCGGGAGTTCTCATCAACTGGAACGGTCGTTTCGGAGACGCCTTTGATGTCGCCGGGATCGATATAATCACCGCTTCAATGCGTGAAAGCTGTCTCATGACCATAACCGCCGACGAACTCACCACCAGGTTCTGCCGCCGAATCGGGGAACTCACCGGCAAGGTGAACTCGTCGACGTTTCACGGCTGGTCGAAACACGAGGTGCTCTTTGTCGGCGCGTCAACGGGGATAGCCTATTACAACGACGAGAATGACAAATTGATCGACGTCATGTATGATTTTGCGATCCGTCCCGGAGAGGGCTGGGACTATCACTGGGATATCACTCTCGCCGATCCGCTCTCCCGAAGTGTTTCGGTAATGGGGAAATATGTGACCAGGGTTTACGACGAAGGAGATTTTCACGACCTCGGGCTCTGATGAAGCTTTGAACAATGGAGCGCATTTCATGAGTTATCAAAATGTAATGCCGGGAACCGCCTGGCAACCGGAGTCGGCGGCGCGGTACAATGCGGTAAACCGGCTGCTGGATTCGCCGCCCGCCCTGCCCCGGCTCGGGGGTGGCGCAGGGGTGGCGAGAGAGAACCGCTTGCTTGTCCGCAACAGCTCAAAATTGATCCTGAATGCCTTCGATCCGGTCCGGATTGAAGGCCTGAATGAGGGATGTTCCGGATTGGATTTGATGATCTTCGATGCGGCGGCGATGAACCGGGACGCGGTGTTCTGGGGGATTCTCTGCGAAAGCATTGCCCCGGGGAAATGCGGTACCGCAGTGGTTTCCGGCCCGACGGTCGCCCGGGTTTACGGAGAAGTGCCGACCGCCGGCGCTCCCGTTGTGCAGATCAGCGATAACGGCAGGCTTGAGTTTGCAACCGGAGGGACAATTCCGGTAGCGGGAGTGTACGCTTCGCAAACGGACGGAACGTCGCTGGCCACCATCCTGCTGGGCGGTGGCGGCAATGCGGGAGTGGACGCGGTAACGGCGCGAAACAACACCGACGAAGATATTCCGGAGGGCACGGCGGTGATGATCACCGCTTACGGCTCTATTTTTTCCTGCCGCCGCGCCTTGTCCACCTTTTATCCGTGGGGGGTGGCGCTCCAGACAATTCCCGTCGGAGGAACCGGGAGCGTCCAGATCAGCGGTACCTATCCCGGCGCCTCGGTAGGTTTCGACGGGACGATCGTCCCCTCCCTTCGCTATGTCAACCCTGACGGCAACACGATAACATTTGACCGGCCGGTTCTGAACGTCGGCGCCGTCACCCCGGTGCCACCGTATTTCGGGGTCCGGCCAGTTAATTTTGACGGCACAACGCTTACCGTGAACGTCAGCAGGGGGTATTATTCGATCAACGGCGGTGAGGTTCGTGGCGTGGAGGAAAAAAATATTACCATCTCCTTTGACGCTTCGGTTGATGCATCCCGGGTGCTTGTCTTACAAATCAAACGTCCGGAAACGGTTCCGACCGACCCGTCCAAGTATGGCTGGGGAGCGGAAATCGCGGTGGTCAACGGCATTTCAACCAATAACATGAAAAACTACATTTTCCGCCAACTGGCAAGGGTGGAAGTTTCCGGCAGAATCACCCAGCCAGGAATGGTTTCCGATTGTGTTGATTTCTTTTATGTTCCGCGCTTTACCGTATTTGAGGAGAATTGACGATGGCGCTCAGTCAGGGAGATTTTATTCTGAGAGCCGGTTGGGGAGACGGAATGATCACGGATGCAAATGGGCGGCTCATCACGTTGAATGGAGTTCCTCAACCGGGATATCTGGCGCAATACGGTACTTTGGATGACATCGACCCATCTACACATAACGTTGGGGATAATTATTTTCTGGCCCGAAGGCCCTATCGAATGTATATCCGTAATTCCAACGGCGACTTCGTTAAACACTCCGGTTTTGAGGTGGGAACCGGTTCGCCGATCCTGCTGCGTTCAGGTATTCTCGCCAAACGCGAGCTTGTCGACAATGGGACAAAAGTCCGGATGGTGTTCTTTCGAGATGACAACACCACCGGTGACAGCGTCACCGCCAGCCGCGCCATCGGGAACCCGATTCCAGGTACGGACCGGGTGTTTTTATACGACACCAGCGAGGACAATCAACAGGTGACGATACTTTACGATGCGGCAACCGGGAAAAAAATTAAACAGTTCAATAACAAATGGAGTCCTCAAGAGTTCGCTTACCGGTGTTTCTTCGGACGCGACGGTTCCGGCGACGGCGACCACCTGTACGATGAAAATGGCGACGAGATCACCTGGGTGGATGATACATACCGGTCTGGCGAGGCTATTCATTATCCAGACTACGGAATGTTCTGGATCAGAGAAAAACTTTACTTCCGGGACAAAACGGCGATGCCGTTTGAGTACCAACCAATCATGGAACTGAGCGAGGGAATATTTCTTGTGGCGAACACCTCCAGCTCCTTTTACCCTCCGTGGCTAATCATGGCAGTCCACCATGATGAAACCGGATACAGAATCAAAATCAGCGACGAATTTTCCATCGATGCAACCTGGATGTTGACAATTCAAAATGCCGTCTCGAACCGGCGGGAAAACTGCTTCGACGTACTGCTGACATCGGGGCAACGGATGGTCAACACCCTGCGGGTAAACGATTACACGATCAGCAAGGATCCGCAGTTGCGGAAATATCTATAGTTACGGAGAGGAAAATGCAAAATATCATCATCAATGTCAAAGGTGGCACGGCGCTCG
>CAKUKT010000271.1 GCA_934663655.1 uncultured Victivallaceae bacterium | reverse complement strand
CAGCAGTACCAGCCGGCGCGGATCGATATTCCCGGCCAGCAGCCGCAACGCCGCCGCCATGCTGCCGGGATTGGCGTTGTAGGCGTCATTGATATAAGTCACACCGTCGATTACCGAGGTTTTCATCCGCATGCCGGGAAGCCGCGTCTCCGGCAGTCCGGCCGCGATCTCCTCCGGAGCGATGCCGAGCGCATACGCAGCGGCGGCGGCCGCCGCCGCATTTCCGACCTGATGGCGGCCGGCAAGCGGCCACCTGACCGTAAACGACCGCCGATCGGGAAAATCCAGAGAAAAAACGCTTTCGCTCAGCGTTCCGGATACCTCCCCGACCCGGACGTCACACCCGGGACCGAAACCGAAGGTGATCACCCGGCGCCTTCCGGCCGCCCGTTCCAGGGTGCGGCGCTGCGGACATTCCCCGGGCACAACCGCGACCCCGTCCGCCGGAACACCGGCAAATATCGTTCCTTTCTCTCGCGCCACACCTTCAAGATCGCCCAGACGTTCGACATGACAGGGCGCAATTGAATTGACTACCGCGACATCAGGAGCCGCGCAGAGCGATAACGGTAGAATCTCGCCGGGAGAACTTGTGCCCATTTCGATCACCGCGAAGCGGCATCGCCCATCCAGACGGAGCAGATTCTGCGGCACGCCGACCTGATTATTGGTATTTCCTTCGGTCGCCAGTACCATTGCCTCATCACCTGCCGCCTTCCGGCAGATCGCCCGCAGCATCTCCTTGACGCTGGTTTTACCGACACTGCCGGTCACCCCGGCCACCCGGAGGCCGGTGAAACGGCGACGATGAAACGCTGCCAGCGCCTGATAGGCGGTCAAGGTATCAGCCACCTCCAGCAACGGCACCGGAAACCCATCCGTCACCGCCCGATCCCGCCGCACCAGCAGCGCCGCGGCGCCGGACGCCACGGCACGGTCGAGAAAGTCGTGCGCATCGAACCGTTCCCCGGCGAGCGCAACGAACAACTTTCCCTCTCCGTTCACCCGGGTGTCGGTGAATACCCCGGAAACCGGGCATCCCCTCCCCCGCCAGCTCCCGAATACGGCCGCGGCGAGTTCGTCGGCGCTGAAACCGGTTACGTCACTCATTGTCGAGATTGAGGATGCTGCGGACCTGATCGCCGCGGAAAATCACCCGGATGGTCCGGGATTCGCCGATCCAGTAAATCCAGCTCTCATTGGTGAGCTGGGGGGTCCGGATTGCCGGCGGCGGCCCGTAAGCGAGCAGCACCTGCGCCTGGTTCATGCCGGGAACGACTTCACCGCGCAGAATCCGCGCCTGAACCTCGTCGGGTATTCCGGCCAGCAGCTCGTCACGATCCAGCGTACCGAAGGTCTGCCGGATGTATTCGCGCATCGAACAGAGGCGGTGCCCTTCGTGGAAGTTGATGGTGTATTCCTTCCCCTCGACATCGCGGAAAACGATGTCACCAGTTATGGTGGTTTTCACCGGAATGATCTCGGTGCCGAGCGGAATGAACGCACCCTGTTGAATGTTCAGACAGCTGATTTCCGCTGGATTGGTATACCAGAGGTTGTACCGGGTGTACAATTTCTGCCCCTGCCGGAGCTGGAATATCTCGGAAAACAGTTCCGGATCCGCGCACCCGGCAACGAAGACAATGACGGCCGCAACCGCCAGAACAAACCGACGCATCATCTCAGAGCATCCTCCCCAGCGCTGTTCGCCCGAATCAGTCGACTCAGCCGAAAATCTTATCGAGATCGACCTTGGAATCGACGTTGAGCGTTACCAGGGTCTTGGTATGGACAATACCATGGATGTCATGCGTCATCCGGTTGGCAATGATGTCAGAGAGTTCGACATTGTTTCTGACCCGGATCATCGCGACAAGATCATACTCACCAGCAACCGTATAAACTTCGGTGACGCCGTCGATCTTCATGAGACCGCTGATTGCATCCCCGATCATAGCCCGCTCAACGTTGATCAAAACGATACCTGTAACCATTCGCATACTCCTTAGGTTTTCCCGGACCGGCGCGGAATGCCCGGTCCACACCTCACTATAACACTAAACCGGATTTATTCAAGCCCCGCCCGGCAAATATTCCGCTTTTTGCCGCCGCCCGCACCGAACCCGGACGTGGAACAGCTCTCCGGCCATCGCGAAAAGCAATTCAGGGAAAGGTCGATAATAACGGATACTTTTTCGACGACGGCCTTTACTTTTCCATTTTCTTGGACTATACTATAAATTGTAAATGTGAAATTCATTACAATCGTCCGGAGAAACATGTCACTTACCGAAGAGTCTCTCTTTTTTTTCATAACGACTTTCAAATCAGCAATTTTGCCGGCCCTTCCCGCCCACCGGGAAACGTGATGAAAGCGCCAGCGGCTGAACCGTAAATTTTTCTTTGTCCGCAGTCTCGCTCAAATCAAACCTCAATAGTTCAATATAAGGACTTCAAACCATGGCGGAAAAAAACCAGTCCCGACACTCTACACCCCTGGAAATCGCCGATCCGGGAGAACTGCGGATTTCAGAAGCACAGAAAGCCGAAGCGGTGACAGTGATCATCCCGGAGCCGGCCTCTGATGCCGGCGTAATTCGTCCCGTACATGGAGTAGTCAATTATGCACCGCTCCAGAACTCAGGGACCACCGGCCGCACGGCAATACGCGAAAAACTCCGCGCTCTCAAGTTGCCGTACAGCTATTTTCACGACACCCCGCTGGAAAATCCCACCCTCGACCTGATCGACATCTCCCGGTTGTTTCCGATATTCACCGCCGACGCCGACGATCCGGCCAACTACCGTTTTACTGAAAACGATGAATATCTCCGCCAGGTGATCGATTCCGGGCTTCGGGTGATTTTCCGACTGGGCGAAACCATTGAAGTCGGTGAGAAAAAGTTCCGCGTCAAGCCTCCGGCCGATTTTGAAAAATGGGCGAAAATCTGCGTTAATATCGTCCGCCACTACAATGAGGGCTGGGCGGACGGCTTCCACTGGAACATCCGCGACTGGGCGGTCTGGGAGGAGCCCAACAATCCCAATCTCTGGCACGGGGAATTTCACGAATATCTCCGGCTTTACGCCACCGTGGCGAAAATTTTCAAGGCCCGCTTCCCCCATCTCAACATCGGCGGCCCGGCGACGACCACGCTCGGAATCAAATATCTGGGGGAATTTCTCGACTTCTGCCGCGACGAGAAACTGCCGCTTGATTTCGTGATCTACACCGCCTACTACCTCACCCCGGCGGAACTCCTCGCCGAAACCCATCGTCGCCGCCGCATGCTCGACGAACGGGGATTTCACTCGGTGCCGCTGTGGATCAACGAATGGCACGCCAGTCCGGTGTGGAGCTCCTTCCCCGATCCGGTCGGTTACCGGCGGGAGATCGAACGCATCAGCGGAAGCGATGGAGCGGTTTTTGCGGCGGCGGTGCTCTGCGGCCTTCAGGACGCCCCGATCGAGCGCGCCTGTTTTTATTCGGTGGCGCTGCCGGGAGGCTACGGAATGTTCGACGTCTGGCGCAATCCGACGCCGACCTATTACGTCTTCGAAAAGTTCTGCCGCCTCTTCAACCATGCCCGACGCCGGATCGCCGTCAGAACGCTGAACGGCAATCCCGATCTGCAATCGCTGGCGGCGGAAAACCGTGACGGCGGCATTGAGCTGCTGATCGGCGTCTACCTCCGGGAGAGTAAAACCATTCAAGTGATGGTTCCCGACGGCTTCTCCGTCGCCGTGGCCGAAACGCTCGACGAGAACAACCCGCGCTTCAACGCAATTGAACCCAACCGGATGTGGCTGGAGGACAGGGTGCTGGAACTGCTCAAACCGGAGGGCGCCGCTGCTTTCTTCATCGAACTCATCCCTTCCCGTGTATGACGGCGCTGGAAAGTCGGCGAAAAATCAGAAAAAAGACTTGATTTTTCGTCATGGCTGCGCCATATTAACAAACGGTTTTTGCGTGGTCCGGTAGCTCAGTGGATAGAGCATCTGCCTTCTAAGCAGAG
>CAKUKT010000270.1 GCA_934663655.1 uncultured Victivallaceae bacterium | reverse complement strand
GTCGAGATCGCTGCTGAAAACCGCGGCGCAACGGCTGGCGGCGCCGTTCTCCGGGTGACCGGCCGTAAGCACGAAAATCTTACCGGTGGCGGTGCGGGAAACCAGCGAGAGCGGCACTCCGCGGGAGAGTTGTCCCGGAGCATCGGATTTTTCCCGGAGACGGTCAAGCGTGCGGATTACCATGCGGGCGTTGCGTCCGAGTTCGTCGCTGTTTTTCTTGAATTTATCAAGTTCTTCGACCACCGCCATCGGAATCACCACGTCGTTGTCCTGAAATGATTCGATGCTCTGCCCGCTGTGGAGCAGCACGTTGGTGTCGAGTACGAAGGTTTTGATCTTTCCGCTCATGTTTTCACTCACCCTTCCCGGTTTCGCCGTCGCCGACAATAAATAAAAAAGCCAAACCGGCGGAAGTTTTCCGGCGGTCTGGCGGTGAAATCTGCATTCTGGACCGGTCTATCGAGCCTGCTCGAATTCGCTTGCCACCTGCCGCATCGCTGCTTCCCGGCTCCGCACCCCGGTACCGGAAGCTTGAATCGTACGGTAAGAGAGGAAGGGGAAGATCGATACCGATTGTTCAGTTTTCATCACATTGACGTTGATGAGCCGGGACGCGCCCTTGGCCTTGACCTCCCGCGTCAACAGGTAGACCGCATTCTCCGTGGTGAGCGACCAGGTGAACATCGACGTCTTGCCGTCTCCGCCGTTGCTGCCGGTGATGATGGGCAGTCCTAAGAAGAAGTAGCCGGGAATCGTGACATGGGTCTGGCATACCGCCTTTTCGTTGCCGGAACCGAGATTCACCGCGTTGAATTTCTGGGTCGATTCGATGCTGGTGCAGCCGCAGAGGACAAACGCGGCGGCGGCGATGGAAAGGATGGCGATTTTCATTTACTTTTGTTCTCTCCGTTGGTTGTCGGGGTGGACGTCCCGTCACGTCAGCCCGGGAGGGGCTCCCGCGCTGCCTGACCCGGTTGTATGAACCGGTTTCTCCAGAAAATAATATATCCCGGTTTTCGGTGTTAGTCAAGCTGCCGGACGAAATCGCCGGGAGGGGTTCACTTCTCCTTTGAAATGGCCGGAGAAGTGCGGCGCGAACGGGCGGCGCGAAAAAATTCCCGCAGCAATTCGACCGATTCCGCGGCCATGACGCCCCCGACTACCTCCGGATGCCATAACATTCCCGGTGTGCCGGGAATATCGAGCGCGCCGCCGCAACCGCCGCCGGCGGGATCGGGAGCGCCGAAAACGATACGTGCCACCCGGGCGTTGACCAGCATTCCGGCGCACATCGGACAGGGTTCCTTGGTGACGTAAAAGGTGAAATCGCTCATCCGCCAGTCACCGGTTCGGGCTTCGAGGGCGCGCAGCACCTCGAACTCAGCGTGGGCGGAGACGCTTTTGCGGGCTTCGACGAGATTGTGAGCGGCGGCAACCACAATTCCATTTTGCACCGCCACTGCGCCGACCGGCACTTCACCTTCGGCAGCAGCCCGGCGGGCTTCTTCCAGTGCCAGTTCCATGAAGCGGCGATCGTCCGGGGTTATTTCCCGACTATGTTCACCAGGATCGTTGACGAAAAAACGTTCGGTATCGCGGTCGTCCGGGGTCATTTTTCGACTATGTCCACCCGGTGCACGAAGATGCGGTGCGTGTAAAAGGTGAAGCGGATGTAATGATCGCCGTATTGGTAATTGAAACTGATCGTCCGATTTTCTGAATCCGGAGCGTCAATGATCGCGTCGCCGTAATAGAAGAGTTCGTTGATGGTCTTGGTTTCACGCATAAAGGTGAGATCCACGCGCCGGTTGAGTTCCCGGGCGGCTTCATACTTCTCTTTACTGTTGGTGCGGATCAGGGGATTTTTGAGGATGCTGATGATATCGGAATTGAGAACCGGAACCTCCAGATCCTCGGCGGGCAGACGTTCAACAGTGCAACCACAGATCAACATGAGGGCTCCGGCGGCGGCGCAGACCGCAAGTGAAATTTTCCGCATTTTTGAACTCCTTTCGCCGGGGAAGGAAATCCCTTGAAAAAATGGAGCGGGTGACCGGAGTCGAACCGGCGTCGCCAGCTTGGGAAGCTGGAGCATGACCGTTTTGCTACACCCGCTTGATCAGCAGTAAAACCGCTTGTTTATAAATATACCGCCATGCCCTGCGCTTTTCAAGGGGAGGAACGAAATTTTTTTGTCCAGCCCCGGACGGCAACGGTGGATTTTTACCGGCATCGGATATATATTAAGTCAATCAAGAAAAATATACCCCGTGCAGGCTCATCGCCGCCGCCGGAAAGTTGATAATGATTGCTCTGATCGATTACGACATGGGAAACCTCGGCTCGGTTTCCAAGGCGCTCGCCCATCTCGGAGCCGATTTCCGGGTCGTCTCCTCCGGAGATGAACTCGTGGAAACCACCTGCGCTCTGCTGCCCGGCGTCGGAAATTTCGGCGACGGCATGGCTAACTTGTGCGTCCGGAATTTCGACACCGGAATCCGGGAATTTCTCAACCGCGGCGGCTGGCTGCTCGGCATCTGTCTCGGCATGCAGATGTTGCTCGAAGCAAGCGATGAGGCTCCCGGGGTTGCCGGACTCGGTATTCTGACCGGAAAGGTGCGCCGTTTCGACTCTGCGCTCGGCAAAGTGCCCCAGATCGGCTGGAACAGTGCCCGATTCACTCCCGGACATCCGCTGGCCGCCGGGCTGCCGGAGGAGAGCTGGTTTTATTTTGTTCACTCCTATTATGTGGAGGCCCGGCATCCGGCGGCGATTGCGACGACCTCATATCTGGTTCCCTTCGCGTCGGCGGTTGGTGTGGGAAGGTGTTTCGCCACCCAGTTCCATCCCGAGAAAAGCCAGCGGGCGGGAATCATGCTGCTTAAGAATTTTCTGACGCTGGCGGGGGAAAAACCATGACCGCCACCGAATTGTTTGCGGAAATCTACGATCGGCTTTACTCCGATTACGGCGAATGCGTTTGTCCGCTCGAACACGCTTCACCGTTTCAGCTGCTGGCGGCGGTGATGCTCTCCGCCCAGTGCCGCGACGAACGGGTCAATCTGGTCACCCGCGAACTTTTCCGGGTGGCTCCCGATGCAGACAGCATGGCCGCACTCCCGGAAAAGGAGATCGAGAAGATCATCCATCCCTGCGGTCTCTCCGGAGCCAAGAGCCGCAATCTGCAGGCGGCCGCACGAATGATCGTTGCCGAATTTGCCGGACGGGTGCCGGAGACGATGGAGGAATTGATCCGATTGCCCGGAATAGGGCGGAAAAGTGCCAACGTTCTGCTCGGGAATGCATTCGGCAAGCCGGGGTTCCCGGTCGATACCCATGTGCAGCGGGTGCTGCGCCGCCTCGGCGCCGCCACCGGAACCACTCCTGAAGCAATTGAACGGGAAGTCAATGCGGTTGTACCGCCGGAGAGATGGTGTAACTTTTCTCATTTGCTGATCCAGCACGGACGCAAGGTGTGTGATGCACGTCGGCCGCGCTGTTCCGAGTGTGCGCTTAAGAAAATCTGTGCCCGAAATGGCCTCGAGCGGAAAAACGGAGCCTGACCATGGGGGTGTTCAAAAAGAAATTCCGGCAGATCAAGAAATTGCCGGACTGGATTTACTGGTTGCCGGCCCGGTTGCTGAAACTGATTTTTCACTGCTGTTTCCGGTTTGAGGTCGATGATCCGCACGGCTACCGTCTGAATGCCTGCGGAGTGATCGGGGTCGCCTGGCATAACCGTCTGCTCTATTTCGCGGCCGCCTTTCCGGAAAAAACGCGGCGGCGGACGGTGGCGGTGGTGAGTCCTTCCCGGGATGGACAGTATGTGGTGGATTTCATTGCCCAGTTCGGCATCGGTGGCCTGCGCGGATCCTCTTCCAAGCGGGGGGCCCATGCTCAACTGGCGGCGGTACGGGCGATTCGTGAAGGAAAAATAGTGGTGTTCACGCCGGATGGACCGCGCGGGCCGCGTTATCATCTGAAACCGGGGGCGGTTCATCTGGCGGCGTTGACCGG
>CAKUKT010000269.1 GCA_934663655.1 uncultured Victivallaceae bacterium | reverse complement strand
CCGGTTCCCTGGTCGAATTTTCGCTGCGCCCGGACGGTTCCATCGCCGGACTCACCCGGCTGATCGAACATCACGGCAGTGGTCCCGATCCGGAACGCCAGGAAGGAGCCCATGTCCATTTCACGCTGCCGACGCCGGACGGCCGCTATATCGCGGTCTGTGATCTCGGATGCGACACCGTCAGCTGCTACCGTTTCGACCCGGAGCACGGCCTCGATCCGGATTCACCGCTGGTTACCGTGGTTCCGCCCGGCCGGGGACCGCGCCATCTGGCCTTTCATCCCTCGGGACGGTTCGCGTTTATCGTCACCGAACTCGGCAATACCCTGATCTCCTGCCGCTACGCCGACGGCCAGTTTGAATTTATCGACGAACAGACTTTGCTGCCCGACGGGGTGAACTGCTACTCCAAGGCTTCGGCGGTCCGGATTTCGCCGGACGGCCGTTTCGTGCTTGCGAGCAATCGCGGTTTCGATTCGGTGGCCTCTTTCCCGATTGCCGCAAACGGACGGCTCGGAGAGCGGCGGCTCACTCTCTCCGGCGGTTCGAGTCCGCGGGAGATGAATTTCCTGCCCGGCGGTCGCTTCTTCGCGGTAGCCAACGAATTTTCCGGCGAGGTGCGCATTTTCACCTTCAACTCGGAGTCGGGGACCCTGGAACCCGGCGGCTGTCGTCTCGAATTGCCGCGTCCGCTGGGAATAATTTTCTGATCGACTCAGAAATTTTCCGCAAGGTAGTCGATCGCGTTGCGGAAAATTTTCGTACCCTCTCCCTCGGACGGAAGTTCACCGGCGAGCTTTTTCGCGGTCCAGTCCGGCGCGTTGTAGGGGGAGAGAAACGCTTCCGGGTGGGGCATCAGTCCGAAGACCCGGCCGGTCGGATCGCAGATCCCGGCGATCGAACGCAGCGAACCGTTGGGGTTGGCCGGAAATTCCGTCGCCGGATTGCCGGCGGCGTCGACGTAACGAACCGCGACCAGCCGACGGGCTTCAAGTTCATCGAGCACCGCGTCTTCGGCGACGAATTTTCCCTCGCCGTGGCGGAGCGGCAGCCGGATGGTATCGATGCCGCGGGTGAACACACAGGGCGATTGCGGGTCGGCCTTGAGCACGCACCAGTCATCGCGGAAGACTCCACTGTCGTTGTGCGCCAGCGCCACCGTCTGCCGGAAGTAGTCCCCGTCGAGCGCCGGAACCATGCCGAGCCGGGTCAGCGTCTGGAAGCCGTTGCAGACGCCGAGCACCAGTTTGCCGTCGGCGATGAACTTCTCCAGCGCTTCGCGGAAATGGAACTTCACCCGGTTGGCGAACACCGTTCCGGAACCGAGATGGTCGCCGAAGGAGAAGCCGCCGATGAAAATTAGAAAGTGGTAGTCATCAAGTTTGCGTTCTCCCGCGATGAGATCGTTGAGATGCACCTGCTCCGGCGTCGCCCCGGCGATTCGCGCGGCGGCGGCGGTCTCTTTTTCGCAGTTGAGTCCGAATCCGGTGATTACCAAAACCCTGATATTGCTTTTGTCCATCATTCGTTCCGTATTGATAATAAGAGGTGTGACATGCATAATGTAACGCGCCAAGGAGCGAAAATCAAGGCTGACGGCAGGCGTTCGGTTTAATTACGGATGCAGGACGCGGCGGAGGAACCCGCCCCGGACGCTTGACAAAGAGATCTGAAGGCGGCATATTTAATTTAAAGCCATGAATCGTTACGGTCGATGAGTTACAAGATTACAGTCGATTTCGCCGGGGATTTCCCGCTCAAAGTGATGCCGATGTTCACCCAGGAGAATGTCGGCATGCACCGTCATGACTTTCACGAACTGGTGCTGATCGTTTCCGGGCGCAGCCGTCACTTGACCGGCAGCGAGAACTGTATCGTTTCGGCCGGAGATATCTTCCTCATCCGTCCCGGCGTCGCGCATTCCTATTGCGATACGGAGAATTTCGGATTGATCAATCTGCTTTTTGATGCCGGTTATTTCGGAATCCCCAGCTGCGATCTGGCAACCTCGCCCGGATATCAGGCGCTCTTCGAAGTCGAACCACGCGCTCTGGCCGCGGGCGGACTGAAGCGTCACCTGCGCCTCGATGTCGCGACCCGCGACGAACTCTGTACCCGGCTGAACCGGCTTGACTGCGCGCTGAGTTCCGAACGTCCCGGCGGACGTTTCACGGCGATGGCGGAATTTTTCGGCATCGTCGCTCTGCTGGCGGACTATTTTTCGCTGCCGGTTCCGGCGGCCGCCGACGAACACCGGGGAATTTTCAAACTCGGCACCATTCTCGGTTTCCTTGAGAAACACTACGCGGAAAATATCAGCATGGAGCTGCTGGCCCGGCGCGCTTCGGTTTCGCGCGCGACGTTGTATCGGATGTTTCGGCGGGCGACCGGCGGTTCTCCGCTCGAATATCTGCTGCGGCTGCGGCTGCGCCACGCTTCGGCGCTGCTGCTCAACACCACGCTGCCGGTGGGAGAGATCGCGTTGCGAACCGGTTTCTCCGACAGCAATTACTTCTCCCGGCTGTTCCGGCGTCGTTTCCGGTGTTCGCCGCGGGAATTTCGGGAAAACGGCGGAAAATAGCGGGAAAATCCGGTGCATTGCTGGCCTTTCCGCCGTCGCCGGGGTATATTATCCGGACGGATATGACCTGCGACGACGGGAGGCCCGTCCGAGGAGCGGTCGATTCCGCGGTGACGGTAAACAACGGTGGAGATACGCACCCTTGAATGGAGATATCGACAGATTGCCGCCGGTGACGCTGGTGCTGGATCGGCTGCGCAGCGCCCACAATGTCGGCAACATTTTCCGGATCGCCGAAGCCCTCGGGGTCCGGGAGATCATCGCCTGTGGTTATACGCCGGCGCCGCCGCACCCGAAGCTGGTGAAAACCGCGATGGGAACCGAATGGCTGACGCCGTGCCGCACCTTTCCGGATGCGGCGACGGCGGTGGCCGCGCTGCGCGCCGAAGGAATCGCAATGGTGCTTGCCGCCGAACCCTCCGGTCCGGAGGATTTCGCCTGGCGGCGGGACTACCGTTTCCCGCTGGCGTTGATTCTCGGGAATGAGGCGCTGGGAGTTTCTCCGGAGGCGCTGGCCGCCGCCGACGGGGTCGTCGGGCTGCCGATGGCCGGTACCAAGGCGTCGATCAACGTCGGCAACGCGGCGGCGGCGATCCTCTACGCGATTGTCGCCAGAACCCCGGTGATGGCAGCGGATGACCGCCGGGGAGAGTTTGTCAATGAACTATCTGATCCCGGGGAGGGATAAAATGAAAATCAAATTGATCGGCAAGGCGCTGGAACTGATTCGTCCGAAGCTGGAGGCGTTCGGGATTACGGAGACCGACGCGGACGATTTTGACGTGATCGTCACCCACGGCGGTGATGGCGCGCTGCTCGGTGCCGAACGCAACTATCCCGGGGTGCCGAAATTCCCGCTGCGTGACGCTGCGACCGCCGAACTCTGTCCGGAACACCGGCTCGAACGACGGCTGGATTCCTTTGTCGGCGGCGGCGAGGCGGTGACCCGGCTCCGGAAGCTGTCCGGTTCCTACGGCAACACCCGGCTGCTGGCTCTCAACGATGTTTTTCTGCGCAACAGCGATCCGGTGAGCGCGGTTCGTTACCGGGTGTGGATTGATGGCGAACTCTATGCCGGCGAGGTGGTCGGCGACGGCGTCGGAATGGCCAGTGTTCACGGCAGCAGCGCCTATTACCGGAGCATCACTCACAGCCTCTTCCGGGTCGGCATCGGACTGGCATTCAACAACTCCACCGAAGAGATCAGCCATCTGGTGCTCGCGGAGAGTTCGGTGGTCCGGATCGAGGTGATCCGGGGGCCGGCGATACTGATCGCCGACAACTCCCCGGAAAGAATCAACGTCCCGGAACACGGTGTGGTCGAGATGCGCCAGAGTTCGGAATGCGCCGAAATCCTCGGCCTGGCCGGGTTCATGTGTCCGCGCTGCCGGGCACTGCGCCATCCCAACAAACTGCCCTTCTCCGGGTTTTTCCCTTATTGATAATTCCCGGGAAAACGGCCGCCTTCCGG
>CAKUKT010000268.1 GCA_934663655.1 uncultured Victivallaceae bacterium | reverse complement strand
TTTCCGAGGAGATCACCGGCACCTCGTCGCCGACATTCATCGTCGCCTCCTGGTTGCTGATCACCAGCAGCTGCGGACTGGAAATAATACGCACGTTGGTCTGTCCGGCCAGCGCATTCACATAGCCGAATTTCTCATCCGGATTGTCGGGATCAAAGATCCAGTATTTGGCGCCGTACTGCTTATCCTGTTCCGCGCCGGGGGTCAGATACTTGTAGTCAGTGCCGAGTACACTCTCGAGGCTGCCGCCGCCGCTGGATTTGGTCATGAACTCAACACCGAAGGCGATGGTGTCGTTGAGACTGATTTCCAGCACCAGCACCTGCAGCAGCACCTGGGCGGGCATGGTGTCGAGCCGTTCGAGGAACGCCTTGATCATCGCGTAAGTGCGCGGACGGGTCCGGATCGACAGCCGGTTGTTGACCGCGTCGGCCCAGATGCGCACCGGAACATCGAAAACACTGCCGGGAACAACTTCGGAATTGCTCTGAATGGTACTGGCAGTACCGATGTTCGGAGTGTCGATCAGGTTTCCGGATTTGTCAGTGGCAACCATGCCTCCGGTAACCGTGAACATAACCGACAACGCCTTGACCAGCTCCTCGGCGCGGTTGTTGATGATGTCGTAGATATAGAGCTGTTCCTGGTTGGAATCGTGCCGGTCAAGGGTGGAGATCCACCGCTCCACCTCCTTGAGCGAATCTGAATCGGCGGCGCTGGCGACGATCACCTGCAACCGGTCGATTGCGTTCAGCGTGATGGCGCCGTTGCCGGTTCTGGCGTCGGCGTTTGGGTTCACGGGGAAACCGAGGATCGGCAGCACCTCCCTCAGCTCTTTCACCACCTGACTCGGAGTAACGTTGCGGCACGGATAGATCGCCTTGCTGAATGCGGCGGAAGCCGGCTGATCAAGTTCGGTTATCAGCTGACGAACGCGATCGAGCGTATTGCGGGTTTCGAGCAGCAGCAGCGTGTTTCTCGCGGCGATCTCGATGACCCGGATATCCCGGGGCAGAAAGCTCTTGATGCCGGTGACGATCTCCGAGACCGGAACGTGTTTGATCTGAAACACTCCCATCTCGATGTTCTGGTTCACCGAATCGAGGGTGAGTTCCTGGGGAATCGCCGCGGCGCTGCGCAGATGGACAATCTGACCGTCGTAGGAGGCAACCACGCCGGAGAGGCGCAGCATCTGATTGAAGATATCCCACAGCTGCCGTCGGGAGAGCGTTTCGTGCATCGACATGGTAACCGTACCGGGCAGCGCACCCTCGATCACGAAATTGAATTTGAGCAGGGTCGAAAAAACCGGCACCACATCGCTCATTGCGGCATCCTTGAAGTTGAAATCGGTTGTCACCAGTTCATCGCCGGCGAAAGTCTCCGGCACCGCGCCACCGAGAAAACGTTCGTAGTCCTGAACTCCGGGCAGAATCAGTGGATAACCGGGCATTTCAGCCTCCGGTTCAGTCCGGGGCAGGGCGACCTGTTCGACCTGTTCGTTGCTGATCTCCTCCGCGGGTTTCACCTGATTGCCGCGGGAGTTCTCAAACCAGCGGTCGCGATCCTCCTCCTCAACCACGCTCTGGTCGCCGCTGAAGACGCCATCGCCCGAATCTCCATCCCGCAACGCCTCAAAAAAGCCACCGCAACCGGTGAGCAGAACGGCAAGCGGCAACAGCCACACCATTTTCTTAAGCATGATTCGCCAAGGCGACATGTCAACCCCCGTTATTATGAAAATCTTCAACCTGAACTATTCTTTCGGAACCACCGGCGGTTCTGCGCCGAGCCAGATCTCCCAGCCGCCGGCGCTGCTTTTGATAATCACGGAACGCTCCCGGACACTCCCCAGCGAAACCCCGCCACCGATGTGTTCGCCTACCCGGTAGAGCCGGGCGAATTTATCTCCGGACGATACCGGCAGCGCATCTCCGCCGGAAATCACCGCGCCGGGCCGACCGTCGAGAACAAATACTCCGGTCAACTTGAGCCGCGGCCATTCGTTCGGATAGCTCGAGAGCATCGTGATCGTCTCCTCCGCCGCCAAAGTTGCCTTTTCTTCCTCCTTCACCGGAGGCGGTTCCGGAACTTTGCCGCGTTCCCGGGAAAAGAGATCCCTGGCGGCGATCCCGGAATAATCAACTACGGCATCGGGTTCCGGTTCCGGCAGTTCCAGAATCAGATCGGCCCTCGGCGAAACTCCCTCCGCCACCCTCCCCCGGCTCTGACGAATCAGCGCCAGCAGAAAGAAGAGCACCGCCGCCAGCGCCATCGCCACCGCCGAAATCATGATGTTGCGGCTTTTCATTCTCCGGAATCCTCCCCGGGTTGGGTTGCGGGTACAACAGGAACAGCTGCCGCGGTACCGGCATCGGCAGGAATGAAGTTCAAAGCGCAGAGCGTGCCGGTGATGTTCAACAATCCGGAGCTTCCCGGAGCCGGTTTGATGGTGAGTGTCCGCCAGTAAACCCGCGGCTGTTCATTGACCAGCGCGGCGAGAAATGCAACAATTTCGGCGGTCTGACCGTCGGCGGAAAAAGAAACCTCGAAAAAGATCGCATTGCCGATGAGATCAAGCCGGCGGACATTCCCCGAGGTGCGGCTGCGCAATCCGGCAGCGGCGGCGGCACTTTCAACACGTTCCCGGAAGAGCACCATTCCGGAAGGTTCGGTCTGGTTCATCGCGGTGGCGCGCATCCGCCACAGCCGGGAGAGTTCCCCGACCACTTTGCGGTTCTCCGCAGCAGTGCTGTCGATCTTCCGGTTCAGCTCTTCGATGGCACGCCGTTCCCGGTCGAGCCTCATCTGGGTAAGCGGCAACCCCGGCCACAACAACGCCCAGATGGAGAAGATAAACAGACCGCCGGTCAGCAGCAGTGGCAGAAAATCATTGGCTTTGCGCCTTATCCGCTGATTCATGGCCGCAAACTCCGCAAAGTGACGTTGAAAGTCGTCTCCTGACTCTCCGGTTGGACCGTCTTGCGCAGGTCGGAGGTGTAGAGCGGCGAACCGAGCAGAATCCGCGCCAGGTTGGGGTCGTCATGGGTGGACACGATTGTGACCTCAATCTGTTCGGCGTTCTGATTGTATGAATCCAGGTGCATGTATTCCGGCAGCCGGGAATTGAGGTCGGCAAGTACCGGCAGCGCCGGCGAACTGCCGAATTTGGCATCATTGATCTTCTGCATCAATTCACGTTCCCGGGCCAGCCGGGCGGAGAAAGCCTGAACCTTGCGCAACTCCTCCTCAAGCGCGACTCTCCGGTCACTGAACGCCTGACATTCGGCGGCAAATTCCTGATAACGTGCCGCAAAGACCAGCAGCGCCATCACCGCCGCCACCCCGAGCATCAACTGGTAGAACAACCGCCATCGGCGATGTCGAACCGGGCGCAACTCCTTCGGGATCAGTTCCTGCACCGGACGGAGGTTTTTTCCGCCGGGATCAGTGGGCAGATAATCGAGCATGAGTTCGATTCCGGACGGGGGATCGGCATCATCCCGGGTATTGAGCAGAAGCTGCGACGGCAGAAAACAATCGCAACGCAGCCCGGAACCGGCGAGAACCGTCAACAGTCCCGCCGCCTCCTCCCGATGTACCGCAAAGATCCGGAACGAACGATTGTCCCGACTCAAGCGCCGATATCCCCAGTAGACCATCTCCTTAGGCACCGGCAGCAGAGTATCGAGTTCATATTCGAGCGCTTCCTCAAGCATTCTGCCGGAAAGCGGAGCGGGCAGAACCACATCATGCACAATGGTGCGGCCGGTGGCGGCGACCAGATAGATCACTTCAAATTCCGAGGAGGCGCTCCGGCTTCCCGGTTCGACGGCATCGAGCACGACGCCGCGACGGGAGGCGACGCCGGTCTGTTCCCGGATTTCGCCGTCGGCGGTTATTTCTATTACCCCGAAACGCATCTGCTGCCGCTGCCCCCGAAATCAATATTTTCCGAACGCATCCCGGACGGGCGGACGCCCGGATCCCCGAACCACGCCGATTCGTCAAAAAAACCATGCCGCCAGTGGAAATAACCCCCACTCTATTCAGGGTTAATAT
>CAKUKT010000267.1 GCA_934663655.1 uncultured Victivallaceae bacterium | reverse complement strand
AAATCCCGGTCCATCGTCCGGTAGCCGTTGCGGAAATCCACCCAGCGCCCCATCCGGTTGACCACCTGCTCCCACTCCGAAGTGTAACGAAGCACGATCGAACGGCAGGCTTCGTTGAAATTGCCGATACCGTAATTCTCAATGTCCCGCTTGCTGCTGAGCTTGAGCTGCTTCTCCATCTCGTTCTCGACCGGCAGCCCGTGGCAGTCCCAGCCAAAACGGCGTTCGACATACTTGCCGCGCATCGTCTGATAGCGCGGCACTACATCCTTGATCGTCCCCGCCAGCAGATGCCCGTAGTGGGGAAGCCCGGTCGCAAAGGGCGGCCCGTCGTAAAAAACAAATTCATCGGCATCAGCCCGCTGGGCAAGCGAACGGGCGAAGATATCCTTCTCCTGCCAGAATTCGAGTATTTCCCGCTCCATCGCGGGAAAATCCACCTGATTGGAGATTTCCGGAAACGTCATTTATTCACCTCATGCGCAGATATCAATTCATCTATCAATTCATAAAATTCCACCGGAATGGCGCGATTCCGGAAATTCATTCCGACCGCGTCCCGGATTCCTCATTCCGAGCAGCACAACCTATCTGTGGTCGCCCCGCGTGAGCGGCCGTTTTTTTTCTTCGCTTTCGCTTTCGCCGGGAAACAGCGGTGCAGATGCCGCTCCGGCGGCGGGGCGGTGAACAAACTCACCACCACCAGCGCCACCACCGACAGCGGCAGCGCATAAACAAAGGGATCGACGAAAGGCATCGGATAACACGAAATCAATTCATCACAGTCAAAGAGCGCCCGACAGATTCCCAGAGCAGCCGATTCCTTGCGGTGCAGAAAAACCAGCCCGGTGAGACTGGCCCCGACGCCGACGGCGATACTGACCCAGACGCCGATCCGGGTGGCCCGGCGCCAGTAGAGAGTTGCGACGTAAGCGGGCAGAAACGCCGCCGCCGCAACTCCGAAAAATATCGCCGTCCCGCGAGCAATGATTCCGGGCGGCAGCACCATTGCGAAAATCACACTCACCACGATTCCGAAAATCACTCCGAGCCGGGTCATCAGTTTGCTGTCGCTGCGCATATTGCCGATGCCGCGGAAGAAATCGTGTCCGATCGAACTGCCGGTTACATGGAACAGACTGCTCAACGTCGAAATCGCCGCCGACAACAGCGTGAGAGAGAACAAATAGAGAATCACCGGCGGCAGCGCTTCCCGGATGAACATCGGAATGATCAGGTCGGGATTTCCTCCCGCCGCTTCGATCGAGAGCTGGCGCACTCCGGAAGCAATGCCAAGATCAGTACGGTAAAAGAAGACGTTGGAGAGCGCACCAACCATGTAAGCCGAACCGACAGTCCCGAGAATGAAGATCGACCCCACCAGCACCGCGCGGTTGAGTTCGCGATCGCTCTTGACGGTCATGAAACGAACCGCGAGCTGCGGCTGAGCCAGCGCACCGACGCCGACGCCGAGCATCAAACTCGACACCAGCGTCCACCACCAGACGGAATTAAATTCCGGCATCACCGTCCAGCCGCGATGCCCGAGCGCGTATTCATCGGGCAGCCGCTCCTTAACCAGCGGCGCCATATCGGTAAGCGCCTGGTGGGTTTCGACAATTCCGCCGAGCTTCCAGTAGCAGAGCACGAGCAGCAGCACCATGCCGACGATCATCACCGATCCCATCAGCGCATCGACGTACATCACGCCCTTGAGACCGCCGAAAATCACGTAGATCGCCACCACCGCCGCGAAGATCACCAGTGCCCACGCGTAACGGATCATCATCACTTCCTGAAGAAACCGGGCTCCGCCGATCAGCACCACGCTGGAATAGAGCGGAATGAAGAAGAAGATCACCAGCGCGACAAAGAGTTTGAGGCCGTTGGAGCGGAAACGCTTTCCGATCAGTTCCGGAAAGGTCTGAGCGTTGAGCGCCTGACCGATCCGGCGGGTCCGGCGGCCGAACCAGATGAAAGCGATCACGATTCCGAACGCGATGTTCATGAAGACGAGCCAGAGCAGTCCGAGCCCGAACTGACCGGCGATGCCGCCGAAACCGACCAGCGCCGAAGTACTGATGAAGGCGGCGCCGTAACTCATCGCCATCACGAAGGGGTGGACACTGCGTCCGGCGACCAGATAATCGTTGCCGGTACGGGTGCGCTTCCAGCCGCGGAAGCCGAGATAACCGATCATCATGGTGTAGATAAAGATCAGCACGCCGAGAATCCAGGTGTTCATCCCGGCGGCGGCAAAGAGGAGGTTCATTGCGCGTTACCTCCGGAACCGGCGTTCCACTTCACCGTGCCGTAGATAACGGCGATGACGGTGACGGCGATGGAACCGAGAAACGCCGCGAGAATGTAGACGTCACCAAAACCCAACATCGTTGCATACTCCTGATTTCAGAACCCTGTCAGTAAAGCAAAAACGGGCGCCGTTGGCGCCCGTCTTCGGAACTGGGACGCCGGGAAACCCTCCCGCGTCCCGAATTGCGGCTGGAACCGCGAGGACTACGCCTTCTGGAAGTCCCCGGTGCGAATGCAGCTGGTGCAAAGCTTTACGCTTTTCACCGTTCCTCCGTCGTTGATCTTGACCGTCTGAAGATTGACTTCAAAGGTACGCTTGGTATTTTTCACCACGTGCATACCGATTCCGCCGGCTTTCTTGGCCAGTCCCTTGCGGGTGATATGCCCGCCGTTGGCTCTGGTCTTGCCGCAAATCGCGCAAACCTTGCTCATTGCCGTTCCCTCAAAAGATTATCAATTGTTTTGTCGTAACCAAAAAAAACTGGTGGGTTGACCGGGACTCGAACCCGGGACCACCGCCTTAAAAGGGCGATGCTCTACCGACTGAGCTATCAACCCGCCAATGCATAACACATCCAACGGTTAAATAAAATACACCGGAAGATTCGATAATGCAAGCCGAAAACGAGAAAAAATGTTTTTTTAATTTTTTTTTTGCAATTTCATTCAAGGCTGTCTTGAAAATATGTTGAACATATTATATGGTAAAAGTAGAACTCAAGCTGTCACGGAACCGTAACGATACGGGTGAGGGGCATTTTTAATTATCGGCAAACAACACGATGATGTTGTAATCTGTAATACCAAACGGGAAAAAATGGATTTAAGCACTATGAGAATTTTACAAAAGAGAGTCCTGGTTCCCTGCCGTCCGCAACTCTCCCGGGCTGGTGAGGCCAGCGCCGTTGTGCGGAAAAATGGAGAGATTCTGTTTGCCTACAGCCGATTTGCCGCCGGAGGCGAGGATCATGACTTCTCTGAACTGCGGGGAGGCGTGCTCGATCTGGATTCCGGAGTCATTGCAGGGGAAAAGACTCTTTTCCCCTGCCCCGAAGCCTGCAACCAGATGAGCGTCTCACTGGAGAGACTTCCGGACGGTGATATCGGATTCGTTTTTGGGCGGAAGTCCTCCGCCCATGCCAATGAGCTTTTCTTCTCACGCAGCTGCGATGAGGGAGAGAACTGGTCCGAACCGGTGAGCATCAGCGGCACATTTCGGAAGATCGCGCCATACTGGGTTCACAACAATGATCGGCTGCGAGTACTTTCCGGCGGTCGACTTGCCCTGCCGGTCTGTATATACTACGACGGATTTCTACCGGAAAAACCTGGATACGGCCGGCAGATTGAATCCAGGATGGCGGTGTTCTTCTCCGATGATGGCGGTGCGGTCTGGCGTCTTTCCCGCCTTGTTCCCGACGGCGGAACCTACCTGCAACCTCACCGCTGTTCACCGGAAGGTTTTGCCCGATTCGCCGCCGCGAGCAAACATCCGTACCGTTTTCAGGAACCGGGAATTGAACCGCTCGCCGACGGCCGGGTATTGTTCTACTGCCGCAGCATGCTCGGATATATGTATATGTGCTATTCCGAAGACAACGCGGAGAGTTTCTCGGAACTGCGCGCAATGCCGGATCTGATTTCACCCTGTTCGCCTCAGTCCATCCGACGAATTCCCGGCAGTAATCGGTTGTGCTGCGTCTTCAACGATCGACGAAATGCTGCGTACGGTGAGGAAAACTGGGAATGGCGCACCC
>CAKUKT010000266.1 GCA_934663655.1 uncultured Victivallaceae bacterium | reverse complement strand
ACCGGATGGCTGGTGTCATAATAGTTCTGCTGCGGATTGCTGAGACGGAAATACATGTCCGACCAGATCATCGGTTTGAGGTTGTGTTTGCAGCATAGTTCGTTGACCCGGGCGAGATGACGGTTGAAAATATCGAAACCCCGTTCGTAACCGTTGAGGTCAAGGAAACGGCCGCGGCCGAGGTCGTGGGTCT
Source organism: uncultured Victivallaceae bacterium (assembly GCA_934663655.1). GTDB lineage: Bacteria > Verrucomicrobiota > Lentisphaeria > Victivallales > Victivallaceae > UBA1784. The sequence continues at coordinate 3,887 of CAKUKT010000266.1, read as the reverse complement.
CATCCATGCCGATGTGAATGCGGCGACTGGAGAGCGCGCTGCTCCAGAAGTCGAGCATTGCATTTATAAGTTTGGTGGTCGCTTCGGAATCGACCATCACCACCCGTTCGGTATCTCTGGCTTCCCGGAAGGAGTCCCACTGGAGAACCTGTTCCAGATGGCCGAGCGTCTGGATGCAGCCGACCAGTTCGATGCCGAGATCCCGGGCGTAAGCGTCGAGTTCACGGAGTTCCTCAAGGGTGTAGCCGCCGCGCATGTAGCCGAAAAAGGGATACTCCTCAAGTTCGTAGGTGTCCTCGCAGTAGAGCAGAATCAGATTGCAGCCGCTGAGCGCCAGCCGCCGCATCCATTTGCGCAGATGGACCGGCTTCATCACCATGTTGCGCGAGACGTCGAGCATTATTCCGAGGGTTTTGAAGGGAGTGGCGTCTTCACCGGAGAGATCGGCGAGTGCACTGCCGATGCCGCGGGCGGCGGCGGCGATGGTGTTGTACTCCACCGTGACTTCGCCGCGCGAACGCACCACCCGGGAGCGGGTCTCGTCGCCGTCGGCAAGACGTTTGAATTTGAGCTTCAGACCGCGGCCGCGATCGAAGATCGGATATTCTTCGCCGAGGGCGTTGAGCAATCCGTGAAGTTCGGCCGGGGTCTCTTCGGCGCGCCAGATCAGCCGGGTTATTTCCGCCATTTCTTTCTCCTTGCAGAATCAGGTTGGGGGTTCGCCGCAGAACCGCGGCTGTTTCACTGGTGATGAATATACACCCCGCCCGGATGATAGTCAAGCCGGGATTTGCCCCGACTGGCGCCTAAAGCGTTTGACTAATCACTCATCCGGGCGTATTTTATCGGGGAGCCGCAATTTTTTTATAACGGGAGACAGAGCTGATGAAGAAAATATTCTGCGCATTGCCGGTTTTGTTGATGAGTGTCGTTCTTTCCGTGGAGGCCGCTCCGTTGCGGATCATGCCGGTCGGTGATTCCATCACCCGCGGCAGCCATCTGGTCGTTGGGAACATGACCGCCAATCCGCAGGCGGGAGGCTACCGGAAACCGTTGCAGGACAAACTGCGCGCCGCCGGTTTCGATTATGAATTTGTCGGTGAACTGGATTACTGGGCTTACGGGAAAGACGGGGTGGTGGATCCCGGCTTTCAACCCCGTCATCACGGGTTGGCCGGCTTCTCCAACCGGGCAATCCGGCTGGGCGGAGTGGTGCCGACCCCCCAGATGGATCTCGACCGCCTCGGCGTTACCGAATTACGGGTGCCGGGCATCGTCGAAGTGATCGAAAAATGGCGTCCGGACGTGATTCTGCTGATGTCGGGCACCAACGGTTTTGATGAAAAGGAGCGTGATCTGCTGATCCGGACCATCTGTGACAACTTCACCGGGGTGTTGTTTGTGGCGAATATTCCGCCGCAGAAGCCGCCTCGCGGCAACGTTGAAAAGGTTGACGAATATAATGCTTCACTGCCGGAATTTTTAAAGACTTTGACCGATACCCGCTGCCGGGTTTATTTTGTGGACATCAATTCCGCGCTCGACGAGAATGATATCCTCGGCGACGGCGTGCATCCGGACGCGGGCGGTCTGGAGAAGATGTCCGAAGTCTGGTTCCGGGCGCTGATGGAACACCGCGGAGAACTTGGGCAATGAACCGTCTGATCAGGGAGATCCTCGATTCCGAAATCTTTGAAGCGCGTCCGCCGGTGCTCTTCGATGTCGGCGCTTCTTCGGAACTCATCGAACAGTGGCGGGAAATCGGTCGCTGGAGTATCGTCGTCGCCTTCGATCCCGACGACCGGCTCACCGGCTACCTGGAGAAGCGCGATTCGCGTTACCGGCGGCTCTGTTTTCTGCCCCGGGTGGTGTACCACGAACCGGTCGAGGAGTGTGAGTTTTTCCTCACCGCGTCTCCGGAGTGTTCGAGCTGTCTTGAACCGGACCGGGAAGGAATTGCCGGTTGGAACCACGCCGGTTTTTTTGATATCTGTTCGCATACCCGGTGCCGGTGCGTCACTGTCGCCGCGGCGCTGGAAACCCTTGAACTGGACCGGATTGACGGCTTTAAAATCGACGCCCAGGGAACCGATCTGAGGATTTTCCGGAGCATTCCCGAAGCGGTCAGGAAAAATACCCTCGCCGTCGAACTGGAACCCGGTATCATGAACGCTTATGTCGGCGAGGATAAACTGCACTCGGTGCTGCGCTTCATGGAGGAGGACGGAGGCTTCTGGCTCTGCGACTGCCGGATTCAGTCGGCGTGGCGGCTGAACCCTGAGTTGCGCCGGAAATATCTTTCGCGACTTCAGGCCCGGCTGGTGCCGACCTGCTGGCCCGGCGCCCCGGGGTGGAGTGAGACCAGTTTTCTCACCACGCTGACGAAGTGTGACGCCACCGAACGCAACTTTCAGCTGGCATGGATTTTCGCCATGCTGTACCGCCAGTACGGTTTTGCGCTGGAGATTGCCGATCGCGGGGTTGAAATTTTCGGTTCACCGCTGTACGAGCGGATGATTTCGGCAACTGTGCACGATGCTCCGATGGTGTTGCCGGTTGCCCGTAAACTGTGGCGCAAAGCGGTGAATTTCTGCAGGCCGAAACGGAAGTAGGAGTTGCTCCGGCGTCGTTCCGGCGGAAGGCGCGGGAACATCGGAGGTTGAGAGAGAGCAGGGGAGAATATTCATGTCGTTGTGGAGACACGCAGCTGTCGGTGATATCAAATCGCTCGGAAGATTCTGGGTGATCGTGGAGACGATCGCCGCGTATGGATTCAATGAACTGGCCGGGCAGATCAAACATGTCCGGCCGTGGAAGCGGCGTTCGCCGGCGGCGGCCGCCACCGTCAGCCGTCCGGAAAAACTGCGGATGCTGCTCGAGGAACTCGGGCCTACTTTCGTGAAGCTCGGGCAGATTCTCTCCACCCGTCCGGATCTGATCGGTCACGTCTACGCGGACGAACTCTCGCATCTGACCGAATCTGTCTCTCCGTTTCCCTATGAAGAGGTGGAGAAGATCATTACCGCGGAACTTGGCGGGCCGCCGGAGGAGTTCTTCAAGGAATTTTCCCGGGAACCGCTCGGAGCCGCCAGCATCGGGCAGGTTCACTACGCGCGGCTGCGCAAGAACGGTGAAGCGGTGGTGGTCAAGGTACAGCGTCCGGGAATCCAGTCGAAAATCGCGCTCGATATCGAAATCATGCGTTACCTGGCGCGAAAACTTGAACGGGTTAATGAAACCCTTGCCAGGTGCCGTCCGGTTCAGGTGGTTGAGGAGTTCGCCTATTCGCTGAACCGGGAACTCGACTACCGCGTCGAAGCTGGAAATCTGATGCACTTCACGAAGAACATGAGCAGCGATGAGCATCTGAAAATTCCCCGGGTCTATCTCGAACTGACCACCTCCCGGGTGCTGACCATGGAACGCATTTTCGGCGATTCCGCGAACAAGGTTCTGGAATCCCCCGAACTGGCGAAAAAATACGATTTGCGGAAAATTGCCGTGATCGGGGTAAATTCACTGCTCAGCCAGATTTTTGAATATGGTTTCTTTCATGCCGACCCGCACCCGGGAAATATCTTTCTGCTGTCGGGAGACAAGCTCTGTTTCATCGATTTCGGGATGATGGGCCGGGTGAGCGAAATGGAGCGGCGGGTATTCATCAGAACCATCAGCCACCTGCTTGCCGGCCGGATCTCCCTGATGACCGATTCTGCATTGCGGATGACCACCACCGACGAATTTTCCGGCAGCCGCGACAATCTGGAGCGCGATCTCGGCGACCTGGTGGATGACAACATCAATCTTCCGCTCGAACGGATCAGTGTGGCGGAAATTCTCGAAAAACTGCTGGAAATTCTGAAACATTATCAGCTCGCCCTCAAACC
>CAKUKT010000265.1 GCA_934663655.1 uncultured Victivallaceae bacterium | reverse complement strand
ACACCACTCCTCCGGAACCATTGCGTCCGGAGAGATGAAAATCTCCTGTCGTCGAAGAATGCACTCCGGAAATCGTTACCGTTTCCGGAGCGCGCAGCGCGGCTCTCCAGAAAATTTCCACATCCCGCAGCGGCACAACCATACCGGCGGATTTCTCCACCAGCCAGTCCTGAACCAGTCCCGCGTATTCAGCATTGTTCATGTGCCCGTTGACATCCTCAAGGGTGTAGCGAACCGGCACCGTGAATCCCTCGCCATCATCCGGAGCGTCGGGCAGGCGGTCAGGGAAATCACTCCAGACCTCCCGGTCGGAATTATCCGGCATCGCCTCCGCCAGTTCTTCCAGCCGCCGCGGTCGCAGTGTAACCGCATCGATGACCGCCCAGCGGCTCGAGGCACGTCCGACCAGTTCACCGGCGATATTGACTCGAAATTCACGTCGTGCAAAAAGTCGTTCCGGCGCCGACGGCCAGGTTTCAATTTCGAGGGTTTCTCCGCTGACCGGTTCTCGAAGTATCTCCAGCCTCAGGCGATTGAGCACCCAGTGCCGCCGTGCCGCCAGCATAGCGTCAAAACCGAAACCGAGGCGTTCGGCATGGTCGGCCGCCGCCTCCTGGAGCGCGTCGAACCAACCCGCCAGCTTCAGTTTTCCGTTACGTCCGGTATCGCGATAACGCACCCGGAAGGTATCCCGGTAAACCCGGAGAGATTTATTGTCCATGGTCATTCCGGTATTCCGCAAGTTTGGAGAATTGAAACGAATGAGTCAACCGGCCCACCGGAAACATTCCTTCGGGCCCCGGCGGACGAATTGTGTTGATATAGATCGTCCGATCGATCTCGCCATCGGGAAGCATCGTATATACTGCCGCTGCACCTGAATAGTTCCGTATCGCCAGCCAGTTGTGGGTAAACTGGTAGAGGTCGGAGGCGTTGCCGAGCCCGATTGCCAGCAGTTTAAGCGCATCGTAGCTCTGGGTTTCGCAGCTGCCCGGCGTACAGAAGTTGCGCTGAGCGAACTCTTTCCGGAAATTCCGAAATTCCGGAGAATCGTTTTCCACGGTAAAGAAGGCGGTGTACACACAATCCCCGGGGGAGAAAGTATCCAGTTCCGAGAAAAATTCATTTGAATCCCAGGTGTCCGGGCCGCAGAGAATACCCTTGTATCCGAGATTGCGGAGGCGTTTGATCAACTTTGCGGAGATAACCGCTTCCGAGGGGATCATGATCGCCTGAGGTCCGGTGCGCATGACTTCGTGAAGCGCCGGCTCCGGATTCTCCGGATCGAAATCCTGGAACTTCATCACACTGCCGCCGAGATCAGTGAACGCCTGCCCGAAATCACGCGCCAGTGTCTGGGAATATTCTGTTCGATCGGTGGAATCGATCAATACACTTACCCGCAACAACTTGCGCCAGTACCACAGGTAGGCCGCCAACGAGGTCGCCTGCTGGACATTGGTATAACTGTTGCGGAACACAAACGGACCGTAATCGGTCAGCGAATCGATCGTCGCCAACGGTATCACCGTCGGCAACCGCAGCTGCGACACCAACGGGACAATTCCCAGTACCTCGTTGCTGTCATAACCGGCGATCAGCCCCACCGCGCCGGCCTCAACCGCCGAGTGAACCGCCTGCGCCGCCCCTTCCCGGCTGCTGTTATTGTCGAAAACCAGCAACTCCACTTCCCGCCCGTTGATTCCACGCTGCGAATTGAGTTCGTCAACGGCGAAATTAAGTCCTTCAAGCATCTGCATTCCCAGCGGACGGTTAACCCCTGACAACGGCACGATCGCAGCGATTTTGACCGGCCCCCGGGAGTCCGGCGTATTCCTCAACATCATCTCCGGCGGCACACACCCGCTCCCCAGACACCAGCCTGCCACCGCCAGCAGCAGCGTTGCCACCCTGCTTCGCAGAAAACGATTCATATCTCCTCCCGACCGTCCTCCTCCTCGTGGTGGTGCACCAGCGCGATCAGCTTCGGATCACCCGGCATGATACCGCGATCAGTATGACGGATAAAATCAGTGAACAATTTCAAATCAGCGGATTCTCCAGTGAAGCCGTCGATGACTTCAAGTGCGTTGGCACTGTTCAAACCACGGAAGAAATAGCTCTTGATCGCCCGGCGAATCAACAACCGCCGCGCGGAATCAAATCCCGCCCTCCGCAGTCCGACCACGTTGGGACCGCAGATACATTCATTTTCAGCGAGCATACAGAATGGAGGGATATCCTGACGGATGATTGTCCTCCCCCCGACCATCGCCAGCGACCCGATCCGGCAGAACTGATGCACCAGCACATAACCGGAGAGCACCGCGCCATCCCCGACCACAACGTGACCGGAGAGCGCAGTATGGTTGGCCGCGGTGACCCGCTTTCCGATCCGGACGTCGTGGCCGAGATGAACAAAAGCCATCAGCAACGTGCCGTCCCCGACAATGGTTTCGCCGCCGGCGAATGGCGAACGGTGAATCGTCACATATTCGCGCAACGTCACGTCGCTGCCGATCCGGGTAAAGGCCACCGTTCCTTCCCGGAAGCGATGGTCCTGGGGATCATCACCGACGACCGCTCCGAAGTAGATGCGACTCCGGGCGCCGATGGTGGTCCAGCGTCCGATTTTCACATTGGCGTCGATCATGCAGTCGTCACCGATTTCACAATCAGGTTCGATGATGGTGTGCGCACCGATCCGAACCGATTGGCCAATTTTCACTCCGGGCGCAATCACCGCCGTCGGATGTATTTCACAATTCCGCAATTGTTGTCTTCTCCCAACCTCAGCACCTTGTTTCCGCCGGTAAATGTACACCGGCCCGGCGCTTATTACAAATTATCCAGCTCCGCCGCCAGCGCCTCGGCGACAATCGCCAGTCGGAAATCCTCCGCAAAAAGATTTCCGAGGTGCCCGCCGCCGGAACTCCAGGTGAGACGCTCCCCCAGCGCGGAATCAAGCCAGGCGCGCTGTTCCGGCGTCAGCAGAAAGTCGTCGTAACTGTGAAACACCCGGATCCGCGGATCTTCGCGCAGCGTCCGCTCCAGCGGAAACAGCGAACTGTCCCGATAAAGTTCCTCCAGGGATCTTTCCGGATAATCCGCCGCCAGCATCTTTACTGCATAGTCGGCGAAGCTGACCTCGTCGACCTGCAGATAAAATTGATTGCGGTTGAACCAGCTGAATGGAGCGTCGATGCCGGGCAACTCCCTGCCGCTGCGCCGCGCCTCCAGCAGCACCCCGCGCAATGGCGTCCGCAGGTAAGCGCCCGCCGCCGCTTCCGCACTTTCCGGATCGATTGCGTTGAGCAGCGGCAATGCGTCGGGGATCTGCATCGCCATGACCGCGGTGCCGCTCAATTCCACCAGTTGTTCCAGACGTTCGCAGCCGTCCCACTCCGTGCCCGCCCGGCCGAAACGATCCGCGACGGCGATCGCGTGTTCGAGAGAAACCGGCGGATTGATCGCGATGAAGGCGGAGACATTCAGCAGCGGGTCGGAATTTTCCAGTTCGGCAATCTTCAGCGTGTGCATCGCACCGAAACTGTAACCGGCCACCGTAACTCTGGCCTCCGGCGGAATTTTTTCATCGGCGACGAGATCGTCGAGCACCGCCCGCAACGCGGTCCGTATCGCCGCTGCATCGTCGGGCAGGAAGCCCGGCAACCGCCCCGGCATGGCCGCCGCCATAAAAAATCCCGTGAACGCACTGTCAAGCACCACAACGGAAAATCCGGCATTGTTGAACAGTTCCGCCAGTGCGGTCGGTGTCGTACCGGTGCGGCCGCCGCCGATTCCCGGCAGCAACATCACGACCCGGGCCGGGGGTTCCGAACATCCCTCCGGGACCTCCGGAGCCGGCCACCAGGAATATTCGAGTTCCGGACGCTCCGGTGCCAGCTGCAACGACCGGTCGTGCCGCTTTTTGGCGAAGTCACGGTTGAAAAGCGACAACCGCATGTACCAGTAATCGTCGTCCGCGTGCGGACGGAACAACGCCACCCGCAACGAGTCATGAACCGGATCCTGCCACCCCGCCGCCGCAAGATCAACCCAGTTGCCGGAAATTCCCTCCGGTTTCGGCGCCGACGGCAGCGGAACCGCTTCGGACGGTGTCAGGTCATGCTC
>CAKUKT010000264.1 GCA_934663655.1 uncultured Victivallaceae bacterium | reverse complement strand
ACGCTCACGGTGTTATTGCATCTCAGCTGCGTTTTTTTGCAACCGGATATATATGGCTTTACATCAATCCTACCTGGGGTTGGAGGCGGGAACGGCAGATTCCCGAAAGAGTCCGAACCGATCAGTACGCAGTCTATCTGGGCCCTTCGGCAAAGACCGAGAAGATTGCATAACCGGCGACCCCGACCAGGATGAGTCCGGCCAGAATAAGCATGCCGAGCATGAGTTTTTGAGTTCGGGCATGTTTTTTCGCTTCGATCTCAGCCAGAGGATTGAGATTGATGACGCTCGGCACCGTAGAGGAACTTTCGAGATTCTCGATGTCGAGGGTGATGGTCGGGGAATAGTTTCCGGCCTCGACGTTGTTGTCGCTGCCGTCGAAAAGCACTTCGACCGCGCCGAAGAGGATCAGATCGGAATTTTTCAATTCCTGTTCGGTGATCGGCACGCCGTTGATTTTGGTTCCGTTGGTGCTGTCGTTATCGCGGAGGGTGAAAAAATATTTTCCATCCCGTTCGCTGCGAATAATGTCCGCATGATGGCCGCTGAGACTGGAATCCTTGATGCAGATGTCCATGCCGTCGCGACGGCCGATGCTCATGACATCTTCCGTGAGTTCGAAGGTTTTGCCGCGAAGTTTTTCATACAAAACCGTGAATTTCGGATTTCCAGCCATAATATTCAATCGCCCGTTTTATTTTTATGGTTACTCAGTCGAGCAACTCCGCCGGCCAGTGGATTCCGCCGGAATCGCCCACTTTTTCTTCCTTGATTATTCATCCGGTTGAGGATCTGTTCCGGTTGCAAAAACAGATTCCGGGAAAATAATTTTATAATACCGATAAGAAATATACCACATGAAAACAACTTTGCAATAGACGAGGGATAAAAAAAATGTTTTTTTTGCCGGTAGACTTGACAAAACCCCGCCGCCGGGATTATGGTATTTTTTGGAGCGCACGTGCGCGCGCGCAAGGTTTTTTGGGGTTGTCGTTTTTGACCGCGGAACCGGTTTGAACCGGCGTCGAAGCGGTTTGCTGTAGTTTGAGTGAGGTGTAAATGTCCAAGCTGTTGATCGTCGAGTCACCGACCAAAGCCAGAACCATCAGTCGGATGCTCGGTAAAGATTATGAAATCGTCGCCTCGATGGGGCATATCCGCGATCTTCCGGAACATGAACTCGGCGTCGATATCGCCAATGACTTCACTCCGAAATATGTCGATACCGATCGCGGACGTCAGATTGTAAAATCCCTGCGGGCGGCGGCCAGGAAGGCCGATGAGATCTATCTTGCTCCCGACCCGGACCGGGAGGGAGAAGCGATCGCCTGGCATTTGTGGAATGTGCTGAAATCCGGAGTGAAATCGCCGTTTTACCGGGTTGCTTTTCACGAGATCACCCGTTCGGCGATCGAGCAGGCGATGGCGACTCGGGGTGAAATCAATCAGAATCTGGTCGATGCCCAGCAGGCGCGGCGGGTATTGGACCGGCTGGTCGGTTATGAGGTGAGCCCGCTGCTCTGGAGCCGCTTCCGTAACGGCCGGAGTGCCGGAAGGGTACAGTCGGTGGCGCTGCGGCTGGTGGTGGAGCGGGAACGGGAAATTCTCGGTTTCAAGCCGGAGGAATACTGGGCATTTTCGTTGCTATTTGGTTCATCGGAGGGGAATTTTCAAAGTCGGCTGTTCAAGATCGACGGAGCCGATTTCCGGATTCCGGATGAGCAGGGAGCGAAGGCGGTTGAGCAGGCGGTTCGCGAGGGCAGTTCGCCGGTGGTTTCGGTGATCGGCCGTCAGGAGCGCCGCCGCAACGCGCCGCCTCCATTTACGACCAGCACGCTTCAGCAGTCGGCCAACTCGCTGCTCCATTTCACCGCGACGGCGACGATGCGTTATGCGCAGCAGCTGTACGAAGGGGTGGAGATCGGCGGGGAGGGACCGGCCGGTCTGATCACCTACATGCGTACCGATTCGGTGACCATTGCCCGGGAAGCTCAGCAGGCGGCCGCGGAGTTTATCCGGGAACATTACGGGGCGGAGTTCGCGCCGAAAAAATTCAACGTATTCCGCAACAAAGCCGCCGCGCAGGAGGCGCACGAGGCGATTCGTCCCACCGATGTCAGGCGGACTCCGGAATCGCTCGCTCCCTGGCTCGATCAGCGTCAACTGAAACTCTATACCTTGATCTGGCGCCGTTTCGTGGCCAGCCAGATGGCGGCGGCAGTGATGGATCAACGCACGGTGGATGTGAATATTTCCGGCAGTGACGGACATGTTTATGATTTCCGGGCGGCGGCGTCGGTGGTGGTGTTTCCCGGATTTACGCGGGTTTACGAGGAGTCCGGCCGGAACCGCGATGACGCGGAAACCTCCCGGGTGCTCGGCGCGCTCACCGAGGGGGAGGCGCTGAAGATCGAAAAATTTGAAAGGACGCAGAAGTTCACCGAACCGCCGCCGCGCTACAGTGAGGCTTCGCTGATCAAGGCGCTGGAGGAAAACGGTATCGGTCGGCCGTCAACTTATGCGACGATTCTGCGCACGATTCAGGAGCGCAGCTATGTGAGCCGGGAGAACGGCGGTTCACTCAAGCCGACCGATCTCGGTTTTGCGGTCAATGATTTTCTGGTCGGCAAGCTGCCGGAACTCTTTGACGTCGGTTTTACGGCCGACATGGAAAACCAGCTCGATGAGGTTGAGGCCGGGAAACTGGGCTGGACGAAGATGATGCACGACTTTTACCGCAAGTTCAGCTCGTGGATCAATCCGAGTCCGGAATTTATCTCTTCGGCGATTGCCGCGTTGGAAAAATGTAATTTCCCCGAACCGCGCAAAGTCGGCAAGCGGGTGTACGACGATCGGAAATTTCTTGAATCGGTGCGGGAGGCTTATGAACGCGACGGCAAATTGTCGGCGCGGCGTTATCAGGTGTTGATCAACCTGCTGGCGCGTTGTGCGGATCAGCTTCCGGCTGAAGTGACCGGGAATATGCCGGAGGCGCTGCGGGCGGAGGTGCAGCGGGCGTCCCGTCCGAAAGCTCCGGCGGTGGATGCGGAAAAACTTTTCTCTTCGTTCGACGGGGTGGAGTTCGATGCACCGGTGACACGCGGCAAGCGGGTTTACGATGACCGTCAGTTCGTCGAGTCGCTTCGGGAACAGGCGTGCGGAGGGCGGGCCCTCAGCGAAAAGCAGCTTTCCGCTCTGCTCCGGATCGGCAGAAAATATGAGTCCCAGCTCCGGAATCGGGAACAGTTCTTCCCCGCACTGGGAGCAGCTCCGAGCGAGGGACGCACACCGGAAACGTCGCCGAAAATCGACTACGAAAAATTGTTTTCCGCGTTCGACGGCGTGGAGTATGCTGCGCCGGTGACGCGTGGGAAACGGGTATACGATGACCGGCAGTTCGTTGAATCGCTCCGGGAACAGGCGCTTGGCGGCCGCGAACTCTCCGAGCGGCAGATCGCGGCGCTGGTCAAAGTGGCGGGCAAGTATCGTTCCTCGCTGAATAATCCGGAGGAGTTCTTTTCCCGGCTTGGCATGGAGGCTCCCCGGGTGGAAAACGCCGCCGCCGCACCCGGAAAAACGGAGCCGACGGCGGACGAGGCGGCGGCAAGATTGCTCGACGAACTGGGAAAGAACGAAAAGTGGGAACCGCCGACGAAAAAAGGACGGTTCAGTTTTGACGACAAGAAATTCTACAGTTCGCTGGCCAGACAGCGCCGCGAAGGCAAACAGCTCAGCGACAAACAACTGGCGGCCCTGATCAAGCTGGCCGCAAAATATGGGATAAAGTGATCATGAAAAAGAACGCTGAAGATGCAAAGAGCAGCAAAACTCCGCGGCGCCGTCGTCTGGTGCTGCGAATCATTGCCGCGGTGGTCGTGGTGTTGGTGGTGCTGGTGGTGACGGCGGTGCTGGCCCGGGATTTCATTGTGCGCAAGGCGATATGTGGAATTGGTTCGCAGCTTACCGGGACGACGGTGACGGTGGATGACTTCAGTTCGCAGTTGTCCGGCCGGGTGGTGATTACCGGGCTGCGGATCGGCAATCCGGCCGGGTACAAGAGTCCGGAAGCGATGTCGTTCCGGCGCCTCACCTTCGATATGTCGCTGTGGTCGATTTTCACCGATACGATCGAAATCAATC
>CAKUKT010000263.1 GCA_934663655.1 uncultured Victivallaceae bacterium | reverse complement strand
GGTGACGTTGGCCGCCCGCAGTTTTTCGAGCAGGGTATTGAGGGGGATGTTGAGCAACTTCGCCTTGTCGACGTCGAGCAGCACCTGAATTTCCCGGGTGAGGCCGCCGGTGATGTTGGCGGAGGCGACGCCTTCGATACGTTCGAGCCGGTACTGCACCTGGTCCTCGAGCAGTTTGTTGGCTTCGAGCAGATCCATGGAGGTACTCACGCCGAGTCGCATGATCGGCATCGCCGACGAATCGAAACGGCGCAGCGTCGGGCGTTCCACGTCATCCGGCAGCGATTTGATGACCCGGTCGATGCGGTCCCGGATATCGGAAACCGCCTCCTCGAGGTTGGTTCCCCAGGTGAACTTCACCGTGACCGAACTGGTCTCCTCGGCGGAATTGGAACTGATCTCCTCAATGCCGGTGACCGCGCTGATGGCGCGTTCGATCGGGCGGGAGATCAATTCCTCGACCTCTTCGGGACTGGCGTCATCGTAGGTGGTGGTGATGGAAACCGCCGGAAAATCGATTTCCGGAAAGAGGTCCACCGGCAGGTAACGCAGGGCGATACCGCCGAGGACGATCACAATACAGCAGACCATCGAGATGAAGATCGGCCGCCGGACGGAAAATTCAGCGATGTTCATGGCTGGACATCATCCCCGGGCTGATCGTTCTGGGTTTTTTCCGGATCCGCCGTTTTGCCTTTCTGGTAGAGTGAATCGACCAGCTGGCGGCGTGACAGTTCGGAGATGGCCACCGGTTTGCCGGACTCCAGCAGATGGTTGCCGACGGTGATGACCGGCATGGTCAGTTCAGGTTCAACGATCTCCACCCGCTCGCGGGTCGAGAGACCGGTCTTGACCGGTACGAACTGCGCGGTCTCGGTTTTCCGATCGTAGCAGAACACCCCCTGAACGTTGTTCTTGGTCAGCACGGCGTTGAGCGGCACCGTCTGGGCGTCGGTGTGTACGGAGAGCACCACTTTTACCCGGACGAACATGCCCGGACGCAGACTGAGATCGTTGTTCGGGACTGTTATCACCGCCAGCGCGTTGCGGGTTTTCTCGCTCAGCGCGTTGGCGATGTTGGTGATGGTACCGGAAAATTCCCGTTCCGGATAAGCATCGGCGACGACGGTCGTTTCCTGACCGATCTGCAGGTAGGGATAGTCGCGTTCGATGACCTGGACATAGACTTTGATCCGGTCGAGTTCCAGAATCTGAAGAATCGGTTTGCCGGTGGCAATCAATGTCCCCTCGTCAACGTAGCGTTCGCCGACATATCGGTAATCGGAACCACTCGTCCAGTCGGCGGAAATCGTGGTGTCGGCCACCCGTAACTGGGCATTCGCCACCTGCGCTTCCCAGCTTTTCACCTCGGCCTCACACATCGCCGCAGTTGCCGTCTGGGCTTTCATGGTGCTTTCGGCGGACTCGAAACTCGCCTGGGTAGTGGCGTTTTTTTCGAAGAGCTGCACCTGACGGTTATATTCATTGGTGCGCAGCTTCAGCAGTTCGGCGGCTTCGATTGATTTGGCGCGGGCCAGTTCGAGGTTCGCCTCCGCCTGTCGCAGTTGCTGGATATATTCCACATCATCGATCTTGGCGATGAGGTCACCGCGTTTGATCGCGTCGCCGATATCGAAGTTGAGCTTTTCAAGTTTGCCGGAAACCTTGGGATCGATATCGTAGGAACTCCACGCCCAGGTGGTGCCGGAAAAACTGCGTTCGTCACGCATGGTTTCGGTTTCCGGCAATACCATGTTGACGACGACCGGGGCTTCCACTTTGGCCTTCTGTTTCGTCGGATCGGTGGTCGTCGCCACCCGGTAGCCCACAAACACCGCCAACGCGGCGACCCCCGTCAGCAATACTGCGGCGGTGATTTTCTTTCTTGATACCATGCCGAATTTTCTCCGCGGTTACAATCAGACGCACCCACCCCAACCGGAAAACGCTCATCCGGTTACCCGTAAAACGGGCTAAAAAACGATTTTATTTTATACGAACAGAAGAAATTAACAAAAATTTGCGGAAATGGCTTTTTTTCGACGAAAAGCTCCCGAACAGCTCATTTTTTGCCGCTGAAAAATCTTTCATGCCCGGTGCCGGAGAATAGAGTTTCATTCGACCGGAATGGGTTAGGACTTCATGGATACGGGATCCGGTATTCCGGCGTCGAAATGAAAACAACGCCCGCGATCTGGTTGTCGCGGGTGTTGTGAGTTTAAACAGTCCTGATGGTGGCTCAAGAACGACTCCGAAACGGGATGCCGTAACCGGAGGAGTTCCACCACCATGCCTTTCCGGAAAAACCGGTCTACAGTTTGAAGGCCGTTAGGAGAGGTTCCCCTCTCCCCCGGCATTTGCCTGCTTTCTTTTCACCTATCAGCGCACCGCTGCCGGTCGTCCGCCTTTGAACACGGCGAAAAGAGGAGCCTCTTCCCCTCTCCGACCGAAACAACGCAGAGCTCTTTCTGATTGTTGAAAACGGCGAAAACAAGGATCCCCCGTTTTCGCCGAAACAGCAGGGCTTGGCGCCGATTATTTATCGTTGAGCGCGGCTACGCCGGGAAGCTGTTTGCCTTCGAGAAATTCCAGCGAAGCTCCGCCGCCGGTGGAGATATGGCTCATCTTGTCGGCCAGACCGGACTTATTGACCGCGGAAACGCTGTCGCCGCCGCCGATGATTGAAACGCCGCCATTGGCCTTGACTTCAGCGACCGCCTTGCAGACGCCGAAGGTACCGGCCGCGAATTTCTCCATTTCAAAGCAGCCCATCGGCCCATTCCACACCACCGTTTTGGCGTTGCGAACCACATCCGCGTAAAGTTTAGTGGTTTCCGGACCGATATCGAGAGCCATCCAGCCGTCGGGGATGTCCGCGCCGACCACCCGGGTATCGGCGTCGGCGGCGAAGCGATCGGCAGCAATGTTGTCAATCGGCAGCATCAGCTTGACGTTGCGCGACTTCGCAAGGTCGATCATTTCGCGGGCATAGTCGAGCTGGTCAAGTTCGCAGAGCGAATTTCCCACCGAATGTCCCTCGGCCTTGAGGAAGGTGTAGGCCATGCCGCCGCCGATGATCAGCGTGTCAACCTTGCCGAGCAGGTTGCGGACGACCGCGAGCTTGTCGGAAACCTTGGCGCCGCCGAGAATGGCGACAAAGGGACGCACGGGATTTTCCACCGCGCTGCCGAGATATTCGAGCTCCTTCTCCATCAGGAATCCGGCGACCGAAGCACCCTTGATGTACTTGCAGACGACCGCGGTCGAAGCGTGGGCGCGGTGGGCGGAACCGAATGCATCGTTGCAGTAGAGGTCCCCGTAGGAGGCGAGTTTCTCGGCCAGCTGCTGCTGTTTCGCCTTCATCGCGGCCTTTTTCTCCTGATATTCGGCGTCGCTCATCTCGTCGCTCTTCTTGACCTTGCCCTCTTCTTCCTTGTAGAAGCGGGTATTTTCGAGCATCAGCACTTCGCCGGGTTTGAGCGCAGCGGCCATTTCACCGGCAGCGGCACAGTCGGGGGCAAAGGCGACCGGTTTGCCGAGAACCTTGCTCAGATATTCGGCGACGGGTTTCAGACTGAAATCGACTTCGTAGCCTTTGCCGGAGGGACGGCCGAGATGGCTCATCAGCACCAGGCTGCCGCCGTTGTCGAGCACATATTTGATCGAGGGAAGCGCGCCCTTGATCCGGGTGTCGTCCCGGATGACTCCCTCTTTGATCGGAACGTTGAAGTCAACGCGCATCACTACGCGCTTGCCTTTGAGATCGACATCACGCAGAGTTTTCTTATTCATAAAATCACAACTCCTCTTTTCAGGTTCTAAATAAAACGGGCGGGCGTTGCGCCCGCCCGTTTCCAGGTCGAAAAAATCTTTCGCTCAGTCGGCGATGACCCGGGCCATCTCCAGAACCTTGTTGGAGTAGCCCCACTCATTGTCGTACCAGGAGACCACCTTGACGAAGGTCTCGTCGAGCTGGATACCGGCATCCTTGTCGAATACGCTGGTGCGCGATTCGCCGCGGAAATCGGTGCTGACGACCTTCTCTTCGGTGTAGCCGAGGACGCCCTTGAGTTCGCCTTCGCTGGCCTTCTTCATGGCCGCGCAGATCTCTTCATAGGTGGCCGGCTTGACCAGTTCGACGG
>CAKUKT010000262.1 GCA_934663655.1 uncultured Victivallaceae bacterium | reverse complement strand
TCAAAGCTCTTTTTCATAAGGAGTCTGTCAAATACGCCGGATGAACTACAAGTATTAAACTGTGGGAGCAATAATAAAAATAGCGCTTCCCATTCTTTCGCGGAATATGTCGATATCGTCCGGACCCTGCTGCCGGATCTCCCGGTGGGGAACATCGTCGGAGAACCGGTCGGTCGCGACACCGGGCCCTGTGCCGCTCTGGCCGCGGCGCTGGTCGGTTCGCGCGGCGGCGACGGCGCGGTCATGATGATGCTCCCGGCCGACCATGTGATCAAGCACACCAGAGAACTTTCGGCAGTGCTGGAGGATGCTGCGGAACTGGCCAGGAAACACGCCGAATAGCTGTTCACGATCGGCATTTCGCCCACCTCTCCGGCAACCGGATATGGTTACATCCTGTGCGGAGAAGCGCTGGAAGAGGCTTCGAACGGGACCCGTTTCTTCCGGAGCCTCGGTTTCCGGGAGAAACCGGACCGGGAGACCGCCGAACGTTTCCTCGCCTCCGGAGACTACCGCTGGAACAGCGGAATCTTTCTCTGGCAGGTCGGGGCGCTGCGGGCGGAATTCCGCCGCCAGGCGCCCGGACTGGAACGGTTCTGCACCCAGATCGGCGAAACGATTGCAGCCGGAACTTTTGAGCAGGAACTTCCGGAACTCTTCCGGAATCAACCTAAAATTTCGATTGATTACGCGGTCATGGAACACGCCCGGTTCATCGCAGTGGCGGAGAGCCGGTTCGACTGGGACGACGTCGGGAGCTGGACGTCGCTGCGGAACCATTTCGCCACCGATGCCGACGGCAATGTCGCCGATGGACTCTTCGCCGCGGTGGATTCCCGCAACCTGGTGGTTTCAGGCAGCCCCGACCACCTGATCGCCGCAATCGGCGTCGACAACCTGGTCATTGTGCAGACCCGCGATGTGACGCTGGTCTGCGCGGCAAACCAGGCGCAGCGGATCAAGGAATTGCTCAAAGCAGTCGGTCTCCGCCCCGAACTGCGCCATTTTCTGTAAAATCCGGAACGGAATATGGAACTTCTCCTGATCAACATCGGCAACACCTTCGCACAACCCGGCGTCTGGAGCGGCAACGCCATCGAATTGCTGCCGCGAATTCCGACTGCGGAACTGAAGCCGGAACTGCTGCCGGCGGGAATGCCGATCGCCGCCGCCACAGTGGTTCCCGCAATTCGCAAGCGCTTTGCGGACACCGACATCTGGTACCTCTCGGCATACAACCAACGTGCCGGAGTCGATTTCACCCAGGTGGACGCCTCGACCCTCGGCGCCGACCGGGTGGCCAACGCCCTTGCCCTGGCGGAACTGTTTCCGCTTCCCGGCATCTCGGCGGACTGCGGAACCGCGCTGACGCTGGAGATCGTCGATGCGGACGGCGTTTTTCGCGGTGGAGCGATCGCTCCCGGACGCGCCATGATGCGCCGCAGTCTCGCGGCCGGTACGGCGCAACTTCCCGAAATTCCATTTTCCACCCAACTGCCGGAACACCCCGGCAGCAACACGGTTGAAACGATCCGTTTCGGAGTGGATCGCGGCGCAGTCGGTCTGATGCGGGAGCTGCTCTCCGCCTCGCTTCCCGCCTGCGGAAAAGCGCGAAGGCCGACGATCGTCGCCACCGGGGGGGATGCCCCGTTCTTCGCCGAAGCCCTCGGGATTCGGACGGCGCCGGAAGACTTCACTTTGCGCGGGATTCTCCGTGCCTTTCTCTCCCGGATTTCATAATTTGCTCCGGAACCGGGAAAGCCGAACGATCCGGGACGAAGCCCGCGTCTCCCGCCGTGGAAGTATTTGCTCGGGAACATTTGCAAATCACTAAAGCAGAATTATATTAATAGGAATTGCCTGTCCCGGGCGTCCGAAAGCGGATGCGGAAGGCACAACACGAACAAAAAGGATTGGCTTTGGAAGACGGCGGTTTATTGATTCTCCAGTTGTTGTTTCTGCTTTTTCTGATCGCTCTGAATGCATTTTTCGCCTCGTCGGAAGTTGCATTGATCTCGCTCAAGCCGGCCACGGTACGGCGGCTCGGCAGCGAAGGCGGCAGCCGCGGCCGGCGGCTCGCGGCACTGGTTGAGAATTCCGGACGTTTTCTGGCGACAGTCCAGGTAGGTGTCACGTTTGCCGGCTTCATGGCCAGCGCGTTCGCAGCGGAGAGCTTTTCCGATCCGGTAACCCTCTGGCTGGAACAGCATGGCTTCACCCTGCTCAGCCACGCCACACTCGATGCGCTGGTGGTGCTGGCAATTACCGTCCTGCTCTCCTACGTCTCCCTGGTATTCGGAGAACTGCTCCCGAAACAGCTCGGTCTGCGGTACGCGGAGGGGATTGCCCTTCATGTCGCCGGTCCGATCGACTTTCTGGCGAAAATCACCGCCCCGTTCGTCTGGGTGTTGAACGCTTCCGTCAATTTCTTCCTGAAACTCTTCGGAATCCAGCCCTCCAGCGAACAGGAGGTGACCGAGGAGGAGATCCGCATGATGGTCGACATCGGAGAGGAAAACGGGGCCATTGAAAGCGACGAAAAGCGGATGATTGAGAATGTGTTTGAATTCAACAACACCACTGCGGGCGAAGTGATGACCCACCGTACCGAGGTGGTTTCCCTCAATCTTGACGCAACTCCGGATGAGGTGGAGAAGACCCTCATGGAGTGCGGATTTTCCCGGGTCCCGGTCTATCAGGGCGATATCGACAAGATCGTCGGGCTGCTCCACTTCCGCGATTATTTCACCGCCAAGCTCAACGGCAACGCCGCGCCCGATATCAAAGGGTTGCTGAAACCGGTCTATTTCGCGCCGGAAACCATGCGCGCCAACCGGTTGTTCCGGGATCTTCAAAGCAAGAAGCTGGGCATGGCGATCATTCTGGACGAATTCAGCGGAACCTCCGGCATCGTGACTTTGGAGGATCTGCTCGAAGAGATCGTCGGCAGCCTCTACGACGAATACGACGACTACAGCGAAGAGGCGGAGGAGATCGGGGAAAAACTGTGGAGAATTGACGGTTCGATGCGAATCGACGAAGTTTCGCGACTGATCGACCGTCCGCTTCCCAACGAAGAGGAGGAGTATGACACCATCGGCGGCCTGATCTTCGGCCGCCTGAATGCAATTCCGACGCCGGGGGCGACCATTACGCTCCCCGAGGCCGGAATTGAACTCAAGGTGGAGGCGGTCGACGGTCGGCGGGTGGACAAGGTCCAGCTCAAACTGCTGCCGGAGCCGGAAGAGACGGACAGCTGCGAATAGTGGCCCGGTTCCATCTCGTCGGCCTTCGACGGACTTCCCCTCCCGGCGGAAGCGCCTCCGTCCGCGGGGAACAACTCTGAAGCGGGAATGCCCTCTTCCGGAGAAAACGCAACATACTCACTTTCGAAAAGCCGTTTCTTTCCGCTCCCGGCTGGAAACCAGGTGCGCTTCAAGAAATTCGTATGCGAAATGTCGGATCGCAGGCGGAACATCATGTCCCATGCCGTGATACAGGATTGCCGCCCGTTCCGGAACCCCGGCCAGCTCCCAGAGCCGCCGCGCCCGGTCAAAGCATTCCATCCCCGCAAACGGCAGGGGATTATACGGATCGTTGAATGGTTCCACCACGCAGAGAGCCCGCGGAGCGGCAAGAGCCAGAAGCTCCTGATATTCCCAGGGCGGTTTCCCGCACGAAACCATTGCGGCATTGAGCCGGGGACTGAGCTCGGGCTGCGCCCCGCCCGGATAATTTCGATAAACGTTGGTCAAATTGGGGCTGATCCCGCAGGACACCACCGCCGCGGTCAAGCGCTCCTCAAACGCAGCCAGATATACGGATACCCGTCCGCCAAGGGAATTCCCGATGGCGCCAAAAGTTCCAAAACAGTAGTCGGGAAGGGTCGTCAACCAGTCGATCGCCATGCGGTGAAGACGCACCTGAACTCCATCCAACGACCAGTTGGGAAAATCCCGGTAAAACTCTTTCTGCAGTTCAGCACTCTTCCGCCCCCTGACCTCACACTCCCCGAAGCCGAAAAGGTCAAGAGAACAGGTTGCAAAACCGCGCTGTGCCAGTTCGATTCCATATTGTATCGGCAATTAACTTAGCTTGCATATAAGACGCTTTCTGCATGAAATAATTTGGCGATATGACCGGGATCA
>CAKUKT010000261.1 GCA_934663655.1 uncultured Victivallaceae bacterium | reverse complement strand
GCAGACTTCCAGAGTATTTATCGAGGATATGTTCCACTGGAAATTATTCGTTGATATCTGAATTTATAATTATCATTGATAATTAATATAGGGATATTTTTTCTTTTGTCAAGAGCTGAAGCAAAAAAAACGGCCGAATGGAAAATTTTTCCATCCGGCCGTGCCGGTTTACCCGGGAAGCTGCTTCAGCGGAAGTTCAAAGTGTAGAGTTCCGCCCCCGCAGCCATCCGGATTCTCAAACGGAACGGCGTATCCGGCATCCGGGTCAGCTTTCCTTCGCCCCACGAAAGCTTCGCCGCGGTCGAATCGCCGGTGAAGCGTGCGGCGTTGGCGCCGGCATATTCCGGCAGTGCTTCGCCGTCGCTGCCGAGCAGTTCAATGGTGATGTCACCTCGGGCGTTGAGATAAAGTTCAGGTCCCGGCGCGGTGAATATCCGACTGGTCAGCGAACCCGACTCCGGAGCCCGGACCGCTATCCAGCCGTCCTTGCGGAAAACCGCGATGCCGCTGGTGGTAGCATATTCCCGCATATCCCGGGCCAGTCCCTCCCAGCCGCCGATCTCCTTGAAATACGGCCAGTGCTTCTCCAGATCCCGGTCCCCGAAGCTGCGGCGGAGATATGCCGCCGTCAACCGTTCCGGCTGGTTGCGCAGGTTGGGGAGATAGAAGTGCTGATTGCGACGATTGGAACCCAGCGCAAGGATATATTTCCCGTCGTGTTCAAAGGGCGGCGGCAGATATTCCGTGAAGACCAGTCCGAAAAGCCAGGTGCCGACCGGCGTGTTGGCGACAAATGGTTTGGAACCGGGCAGACGGTTCCAGTTGAGACCGTCGCGGCTGTAGATTACTTCCTGATATATCTGCTGGTGCGTCGCCGGATAGGCGTACAGCAGCCCGAGGTAGAAATCGCGGCTGATTCGATTGATGGCAATCCCGTAATGCTGGAAACTCCAGTTGTCTTCCTCGGTAGGCAGCGCCACAAAACGGGTTTTCCAGTTGAAGCCGTCGTGCGTGTAGTGGGTACGCATCAGCCGCGCGCCCTGCCGGATGTTGTCGTATTCGACCGTGAAGGGCGGGAAACGGCGGACTTTGGCCGCCTGGTTGTAGAACAGCGTCTTGCCGTCATCGGCAAGAAACTGGGGCGCAAAATTGTCGTTGCTGTCGATTTCAGTTTCGAGTTCGTCCGGTTCGAAGCCGAATTTACAGACGATCAGCGGGTCGCGGGTGAGTACGATCCATTCGCCGGGGTTTTTCTCCCATACCGGGTAATTCCCCCAGGGAACCAGTCCTTTTGCGGCGATATCCCCGAGCGTCGGCGGCAGCCAGACCACCCGGATTTCGTTGAGCGGCGGTTTGCCGTCCGATTCTTCGTAGAAACGGATTTTCGCATCTGCAAACGGCGTTTTCTGCTGCCATTTCGGCTGGGCGGTTTCCGGCAGCGGATCCCACGGGGAGGGGACCCGCCGATTGGGTTTACCGGTCGGCGTCTGATCGACGACCGACCATTGTTTGAGATCGCGGCTGACCGCGTAGTGGGTCTGCGGATTTTGCCGCTTGAGATCGTAGTCGCGGAACATCATTACAAAGTTCCCGGCTTCATCGAGATCAAACCAGTTGCCCGATCGCGCATCCTGCACCGGACGGTCGGGCGAAAGCGAACGGGTGGTTTCGATCGCTTCGGCCGGAACCACTTCAGTCACCACCCCGGTTCGTTCAGCGAAGTGGAAATCGTCGATCGGAAAGATCCGGATGCCGGCGACGTCAACCGGTTCTGCCGGAAGTTCCGCCCGGCCGCCGCGGTCGATCCGCAGGAGACGCCGGAACTCTCCCTTGAGCTTGTCATCATCCGATGTGATCACCACGAAATAACGCCCGTCCGGAAACTTTTCAAGTTCAATCGGCAGCAGGGTTTCGCCGCGGTTGATTTTGACGGTTTCCGATGAGATGACCTGGCCGGTTCTCTCCTCGCTGATCACCATCTTGGCATTGAAGCCGTTGAAAAACGGGTCGAGCGTCAGCATCAGCTTTGCCGTCGGCTGATCACGGTGAACCGGCAGCCGGAAGTCTCCGGTGAGCACCTGGTTGAGTTGAGCGAGTCTTTCGCCGGATTTCTTTGCCTCGTAGACCTCGAATGCCCGAATGTAGGAGGTGCGCTTCTCCTCCGGAATAAGTTCATTGGAATTCATCCGCTTTCCGGTGTCGCCGGAACGGGTCACGGTGATCCGCACCGCGTTGGCGTTCACCGGTTTGAAGGTGTGGGTGAAAAAATATTCCTCCGTGCCGTGAGCTCCGGATTCATTGAAGCCGGGCTGGTTTTTACCTTCGGCGATCTTGTGCCAGTAGCCGTTGTTGAAGCGTTCGATCACGTAGTCCCGGATGCCGGATTCTCCGGAAGCGTAACCGGCATTGGTAAGATTGCCGGGGTAGATCCGCACCGCGTTGATCTGGGTCGGCGCGGGAAACTCCACCGTCAAGGTCGCCGGGACCCCCTTAAGAACCACCGCGGCGCTGTCATCGCGACGTCCGGAATTTACGCTCGGCGCCGGATTCTTTGAGCCGTCGGCATGGGTGATCTCGGCGAAACTGCCGTAGACCGACTCAGCGATATTGCGGCGTCCGGAGAAATCATCTCCGGCCGTCAAGGTGCAGCCGGCGGCAATTCCCGCTGCCGCCAGCAGCAGTGAAAACTCTTTTTTCATCAAAAACTCCTGTTTCTACTTAAAACCGGCAACCCGGGGGATGCCGGGACGGTTATTGGTCGCCCGCCGTTGCGGAATCGGGGGTGGTCAGTTTGATCTCATCGAAAAAAACACTGCTTCCCGGTTCGGCATCGAGATGTTCGTTGAACCACACCCGGCGGATCGGCACTCCGGCGGGCGGGGTGACCTCCGCCAGCTTTTCCAGCTTATCCATGTCGCCGACGAGCACTTCCGCCTTGCTCTTGTCGGCATTGAAGCGGATCACCACCCGCTGCCAGGTTTCGGCAGGGGATTTCAGGCCGGTGCGCTGCCACTTTTTCGCGGCGGTATCGTAATAAGCGTACTGACGCGATTTATCCCAGATTCCCAAACCGGCGATATGGCCATCGGCGAGTTTGTTGCCGAGCAATGCGAACGAGAAGTTGTTTTCCGGCTCCCGGTAGAACCAGATCTCCAGTTCTCCCGGGCCGTCAAATTCGGGAAGCGCCAGTTCAATGTGCTGGCTTTTCCCGGTTTGTTTGGTCATCTTGAAGGAATACTTCCCTTCGGCCGCCTGTTCGTCCGAAACCAGTTTCTCAGTCATATTGCACCACTTCCCGTCGGTTCCGGCCGGGGCAATGGTGTAGTTGTTGGAATTTCTGGCGGCGAAAAAATCGGGGTTTTCAAATCCCTGATGCAGCAATTCGGCACCGGAAAGCCCGATTACGGCGATGGATGCGACAGCAATGACGGTTCTTTTCATGGAGATCACCTCTTGAAATATTGATCACGATGGGCACGACATTCAGCTTCGATCTGAAGCGCTTTTTTCAACTCTTCACCGCCCGGCGTCGAATCGAGATTTTTTTCGATCCATGCCGCCATCTCCGGATCGGGCAGATATCCGAAGGTTGATGGCGTCTTCTGATTCCAGGCGCATGAGAGCAGAAAAAGTTTTTCAACGGCGGTTCGTTCCGGGGGGATATTGACCCGCACATAAGTAAAGCCGTCGGCAACCCAGGTCTGATAGCCGTCGGTCGCCGATTCCTCCAACGGTCTGCCGTTCAATGCGAGGTGCAGAATATCATTGTCAGTGGTCGGCAGCTGAATCACCATCGCCAGGCCGCTGTCGAGTTCCGGTACTTCCTCCGTCGCGGAGAAATCGCCTTTCTCGAACATCACCTTCTGCATCCGCGGCGGCGCCGCTTTAAGGAAGCGCCCGATGGCGGCATGGTCGATATAATCAACTTTCTCAATATTTTTCAGCAGTTCGTCGAGGGGAATCTGGCCCCAGCGGCCCGAATCAGCGAGAGTACCGGTCATGGCTTTAAGCCCCTCTCTGCCGTAGGCGGCCACCGCCAGCTGGTAGTTGGCGGTCATCGGGTATGAGGACCCGACGAGGAAGAAGCGCTGTTTCTGCCACAGTCTGACCCGGCTCTCCCGCCGGTCGGCACGGTTCGCCCCGAACGCCTCCAGAT
>CAKUKT010000260.1 GCA_934663655.1 uncultured Victivallaceae bacterium | reverse complement strand
CCGCATCAATCATCTTACGTAGTATTGCACCTCCTACCAGTTTCGCGTTAGAACCGTCACTCCGACGGCCAGTCCGATCAGCACCGGCACCGGCGGATCAAACTTCCAGTATATCGCAAGAGATTGCGGCAGAACTTCTTCAACGTCATTCAACCACCAGGCGGGGACCGGTACCGTATTGGCTGCAAGCTGACGCATTTTTTCAAGTGAAAACGGTTCCTCCGCGCCCAACGACAACGCCGTGCCGTCCGAAAGAACGAGTTCACACCGTCTGCCACACTCCCGGCAGGAACGCAGCAGCAGCAGTTGCCGCTGCGGACAATCCCCAAGACGGGTCGGCGCATCCTCGCCGTCGGACGCCGATGCGCTGGAACAGGCGACGAGATTCAGCTGAGACGCGGTCTGCGCCCGGTTGATCTGCGTTTCCGCCTCCAGTTTCATCTGCTCATAGAGTTCGCTTTCCACCCGGTTTTCTCCCGTCGGCGAGCGATAATTCTCCTCCAGCAATCTCCGCATGTCGTCCGGCAGCGTCAGGCGGGAGAGTTTTCGCCAGATCTCCTCCGCACGGAACAGCAGAAACGGCGGATAGACTCTGCCACTGCCTCCTGCCAGAAACAAAACCTCCTTCATGGAAGCGCCGGAACCAAGATTCCGGTCAATCCGGCAAAATTCCGGTTCGTCGTTCGGACGGGAGGTGCGCTCGTGCCGCCAGAGCCGCCCCAGCCGTTGAAATAAAAGATCGCCGGGCGCCGTTTCGGAAATCATCAGATCAAAGTCCATATCCACAGATTGTTCAATGATTTGCGTCGAGATCAACACACTGCCCTGCGGCCGTTTCTCCCCCGCGTCGCGCCCCAGAACCTCCAGCCAGAAATGCTCAATTTCATTTCGCCGCCAGAGCGGGAAACGGGAATGAAGCAGTCCGACCGGGAAGCGCCCCGACTCGGTTTCACTCCGGATGCGACCGAACAGCTCCTGTGCCTCCCCCACCGTATTGGCGATCACCGCGACATTGCACCCCTGCGCAGCGGAATTCACCGCTTTCGCTACCACCTCTTCCGGAGAAATCGTCGTGATGCGCACCTGCTTTTTCCAGCTGGAGGCAAGCACCGTCCCCTCCGCGGCGCCTCCGGAACGGTACGCCGTGAGACTCGGATATCCACGCGGAGAAACCTCCGCCGCCAAACCCAGCAGTTCCGCCCGCCGCTTCGCCGTCAGCGTGGCGGAAAGCAGAATCACCGTACAGTTCAGTTTGACCAGAATCCGGCAGAGATGGATCAGCAGATAGTTCATGTATTCATCGAAAGCATGTACTTCGTCGATGATCACCACCTTCCCCGCCAGTCCAGCGAGCCGGAGGAAAAAGTGTTTGACGTTGAGCACACCTTTGAGCACCTGATCGACCGTACCCACACCGAACGGCTCCAGAATGGCCCGCTTCGCCGGAGCAAACCAGGATTCTCCCGCGCACAGTTCGCCTCCCCCGGCCGGTTCCAGCCACGCCGTACCGTGAATCAGCCTCGCCTTTCCCGAAAGCGACACCCGTTTTAGAAACGCATTGACCCGTTCGTGAATCTTGTTGCTGGTCAATCGGGTCGGCAGCGCGAAAAAGAAGCCGCGGCTGATTCCGGTTGCGATCAATCGATACGCGGCATACAGTGCTGCCTCGGTTTTGCCGCTTCCCATTGTATTTTCCAGCAGATAGATTCCCGGCCCGACCGCCTGCTCGGCCAGCATGACTTGCGCCTGATTCGGTGAATAGGGCGGGAAAACCTCCTCAAACCGCATCCCCGGCTGAAACTCCGCCCGGGAAAATCCGATCCGTTCAAGTATCTTGTCGGCATCACGGTTCAACTCCTCGAACGGCAGTTCCGACCTGTCCACTGCGAAAAGATGTTCATCCGACGCGATCCAGTCAGCAAGGCAGACCGCTCCGGCAATGAAGAGCTGACTTTCCGGAGCAAGTCTTTCCGGCAGAGGTGTCGTATATCCGGACAGCCATTGCAGAAATTCCTGCCGCCGTGTCTGCCATGCCTCGCCGCCGTAATCTGCTGCCCCCTCCCGCAGCAGCGTGGGATTCCGACGGCCGTGATGCCAGCCGACAATGGTTTCGCTGCGGTCGGCGCGGTGATGCAGAAATTCAAGAAACGCGGCCTCGGAAATCACTTCATGCCGCTGATATTCTGTTGTTCTCGGCACGCCATAATGCCGGGCAAAATCCTCCGCGATTTTCCAAAGGAATCCAGGTGAGATTTTCCCCGCATCATGGCCCAATGCAAACAGAAGGGCCGCCGGCGGAAGCAACTCTTCAGGAGCTCGAAAAAAATTTTTTCGGAGCGTTTCAAACACTGCCCCGCACTCCAGCGCATGTTGCCGGATGGTTTTGAATGGCTCACTCTTGGCTGGACAGAGTTCCCACGACGGTGGCGAGAAGGCTGTCCGCACAATCGACGTAGAACTCCTGGTCAAAGACTTCATGTCGTATTCCCCCTCTCCATTGACACCAGAGAAAATAATCCCGTTATACAGCGTTGTCAAGTATTCTCTTATTTCATTGTCTGAAGAGTTTGAATTAAGGAGTGCAGTCGGTTCATTTGAAAAACTACTTACGGAAAGGGGGGGGTTGATTTTTCCGGTTGTTTCAGTATGCTTTGCGTGTGGGATTCTGCATGTTCTTAAAACCTTCCGCAACACTTCATCGCTTTTTCAAATAGCTGTTCACCACCCGTTTTCGACAATTGTACAATTTTTATTGTTCCGGCAATTAATTTGGTTCTTCGGCGATATTTGATAGAAATAAGCGTATTTTGAGAAAAACTCAGCCATGAAATAGAAAAAGACCGGAATTGCACCTATTGTTAATTTACCACAAAAAACAATAGGAGGACGCAATGCCGGTCAATCTTTACTATATTCAGCGGATTCGTGGATTTCAACAAGAATCGGTGAAATATAATGGTTCCAGTGTAAGATATTCGCTGAAACGAACCAAGTTTCAATAATCATTGCGGTTCGCCCGATGTGACATTCCTTCCGCAGCTTTCCGACTTCTCATTTATGGGGAAAAAGTGGAAAAAAAACCGTTTCTCGAGGAAGAAACGGGGAGAAAAAAAGCGGGATCGGTAATCACTCCTCTCCAGCTTTACTATTCCTCGTTTCAGAATGAAGAATCATGGAAGCGATGAATCAGATATAGCGGGATATTCAGCAGACCGTCATCCCGTTTCAAGTTCTGCATGGAAAAACGAAGCGCCTGTCCAATGTGGTACTTTTCCCGGTAGCTTTTCAGGCTCCTGGCTTTGACGTTCACCCCGGACTTCACCTCAACAGGCAATATCTCAATGGCATCCTGCATCACGAAATCCACTTCCGCCAGATTTCCGCTGGTCCAGTAATGAATGGGCGAAAGCTGCATGGCAACTATTTTTATACAGTCACTCCGCGTTGCCGGGCGAGATCGAGCAGATACGACAGCTGTTTCGAACTCGCCGAAACGTCGCTCTGACGGCCCGCAGCCCGGTTGCCCTGCGGCGCGGTTTTGCGCTCCTCTGCGGCGGGATACTCCTCATGATTGCGGGGCACATTTCCATGCAGTTCCGCTTCGGCCGAATTCCGCGCGAGATCGAAGGTTTCATGAATCCGGCTTTGCAACTGATCCTGCGTGAGGCCATCCGGAAGTTCGACCTCGACCGACGCATGAAAGCTCTGGCTCGAATACGTTTCCCCGGCCGGAACCTTCTTTGAATACGACGCATTGAGTTTCAACATAATACAGATCCTCCTTCTTGTTTTACCTGAAAAATCAGCTATATTTAGAATGCAAAGAGAAAGCGACAGATCATCATGGGTATTCGTGAACAGAAAATACGGCTTTGGCTGGAACATCCACCGGTTATGAAGTTTCCGGTGCCGTGCAATCTGCCCCCATTTCCTAAGCAATCTTTTCGCAACTACGAGGAAATGAACGCCTGGAAACGGGAATATCTGAAGCGGATCGCCGCTCAAGGGGGAATCAAATGGAAGAACTCCTGAAAAAGCTGAATGACGCCGGTGTCCGCTATGTGGTGATCGGCGATCAAGCGATGCTTCAGGAAGGGATGCCCCGGTTCACGCTGGACTGGGATCTTTTCATTCCCCCATTCGATCAGGCCAATTT
>CAKUKT010000259.1 GCA_934663655.1 uncultured Victivallaceae bacterium | reverse complement strand
GTGCAACACTTTGATGCCGAGCTCGTAAAACATCGGATTGGCCGGTGAGGCGGCCAGCGCGTTTTCGACGGTCTTGAAAGCCTCCGCCGGCTTCTTCATGTTGCCGGCCAGCAGATTGACATTGATGGTGACCATCTGAGGATCATCGGGATGTTTTTCGAGCTCTTCGTTCGATATTCTGAGCATGGTATCGACGTCGCGGATCTTCATGGCTGCGGCAAGGGCGCGATAGACTTTTTCCCGGCGGATGTGTTCAGCAAGATCGAACTTGTTCTCAAGCATCGCGTTGAGCACCGCCGGCAACTGTTCCGGAGTCCCGCGCCACGCCACTCTGCCTTCGCGGTCGATCACCACAAAGATCGGCACCTCGTCGTCGGCGCGCAGAAAGGTGCCGAGCGCTTCAAGCTTGTCATCCACCGCGACCGGGAAGGGCAGGTCCTTCAACGCGGAACTCTCTTCCCGGGCGGAGTCCAGGGTTTCACACATGATTCCGGCGAAGAGCACTCCTCGGGGTTGAAAATGGTCGGCTGCTCTGGCCGCTTTGGCGAGAGCCGTTTCATTACGTGGCGACGGCGTCCAGAAAAAGAGCGCGAACAGTTTGCCGGGATTTTCGGCCGGCAGCAGTTTCTCCCGGTGAATCCAGTTGCGTACCGGTAATGCCGGAGCTTTTTCACCGGTTTCCACCGGAGTCGGTTCGGTTTCAACAGCGAAAAGCGCCGTCGTAAGGACGGCCGCGAAAAATGAACAGAGACGTTTGTAATTCATGAATAAAAATCCTGTCTGTGGTTTATGATCGCCGGTATATTACCGCCGGCCGACGTGGTGATTGCCGGCGGCCAGCGAGGCAAACCAGCGGCTTAACGGTTCGGTGACCAGCAGCAACACGGCACTCACGAAAAGCGCCGTCGCACTATGGAATCCCTCCGGATTTCCGAGCATCAGCATGCCGGTACCGGCCAGCATCACCGCCGCCAGCACCACCGCGAGCCTCAACAACCAGCGGCAGGCGAAAAGCAATGCACGGTTTACCGTCGGAGCCGGCGGCGGAACCGAACGCCCGGGGAGACCGGTGGTCCGCAGCAGCGCAGCCCGGACGAGATTGCAGGTCATGCGTTCAAAAGAGATTCCCGCCGCGCGAGCCGATTTCGGTACCAGACTGGTGGCGGTGCAGCCGGGAATGGTGTTGCCTTCCAGAATGTACGGAGTGTCGTCGGCATCGGAAATGATGAAATCAACCCGCAGCAGATCGCGGCATCCGGCGGCACGGTAAAAGGACAGGGCGGCCTGTTTCGCTTTTTCCAGGGCGGGGGCCGAAGCGCGTTCCGGAGGGCAGAAATATTCGGTATGGCCTTTTTTGTAGATATATTTCGCGTCGTAATCGTAGAAACCGTGCGGAGAACGTATTTCCACCGCCTCCAGAGCCTCGCCGTTCAAGATCGGCACGGTGATCTCAACGCCGGAAATAAATTCTTCAACCAGGAGTTCATCGCTGAATTTGAACAGTCGTTCCAGTACCGCCTCCCACTGGTCGCGTTCGTGGACGAACTCGATGCCGACGCTGGAACCTTCACACGGTGCTTTGACCGCCAGCGGCAGACGGAGGTTCTCCGGAAAATCGCGTTTTTCGGGAGTGACGGTGGTCCACCTGGCGGTCGGCAAACCATAGATGTCGAGCAGCCGTTTGGTGCTGATCTTGTTGATCGCCAGTTTGCTTGCCGCCGAACCGGAACCAACGAATCGCAATTTCCGCTCTTCAAGCAATTCCTGAAGCGCGCCGCCTTCGCCGAAACCACCGTGGAGAGCGATGTAGACCACATCGCAGTCGAGCATTTCCGGAGTTACGGCACAGCTTTTGATGTCCGAGAGCGTCACCCGGAAGCCACCACGTTCAAGTGCGGCGGCGATCGCCACGCCGCTGCGCAGTGACACTTCGCGTTCGCTGGAGTTGCCGCCGCAGACGACATTCACCATCGGCGAGGGAAGATCATCTTCGAGCAGCCGGGGAAGTTCCGGATTGACCGCAACGGTTTCCAGACGCAGGTAGAAGCCGTATTTTTCGGCGACGGTACGGCGGATGATCCGGATCAGCCGGATGTAGTCGGCTTCGGTACCGGAACCGTTGTTCATCAGGTAGTTGGCGTGGCGGCTGCTCACTGAGACATCGCCGACCGGAAAACCGCGCAGTCCGCAGCGGTCGATCAGCATGCCGGCCGGTTCAAGGTCGGAGGGGTTGCGGAACGCGCATCCCGCCGAACGTCCGGAGGGTTCGCGTTCCCGGCGGGCGGCGAGTTCCGCGCTGATTTCCGCCCGGGCGGTTTCGGGAGACGAGGGGGGCAGTTCGAAAGTGATGGAGGTGATGATGACATCGGCGGGAATTGATGAAGAACGATATTTCCAGACGATATCTCCGGCTCCGGCATTCCACGGAGAACCGTTGCCGCGCACCCCCTTGAGCTCCGTGACGAATGAACCGATTTCACACTGGTTCGCCCCGGCATTCATTCTGACCGCGCCGCCGAGTGAACCGGGAATCCCGACCAGTGGAGTAATGCCGCCATAACCGGCTTCGGCCGCAGCGGAACAGAGTGCGGAAAGCCGGGCGAAGGCGCCGCAGACGAAACGTCCGTTGCCGGAATGTTCGATGTCGGAGAAGCCCTCCCGGTCGAGCCGGATTCCGACGCCGGGGTAGGGGGCGTCCATCCCGACGATATTGGTGCCGGCGCCGAAGAGAAAGAAGGGGATTTTTCGCCCAGAGAGAAATCTGATGAGTTCGGCGAGTTCGACCGTGGAACCAGGTTCTGCCAGCAGAGGCAGGAACGAGCCGATTCCGAGGGTGGTCAATTCGCGGTAGGAGAGGTTTTCGCTGAGCTTGAGACGAAGAAATTTTCTTGCCAGAATTCGTTTCATGATCAATCTGTTTGTCCGGTTCACGGGTCGGTTGAAAATCATCCGGAGCCGATGGCCGCGGAATGTTTTTTCTTATAATGTGCCAGTTGAACATTGCTTTTGCAAGTCTCCGGCCGGGATTTTTTTCTGAATCGATCGATTATTTTTCGGTAAAATCAGGTTGAAAAAAGCTCTCTACAGCGTTATATTATCTTTTCAAATAAATAAAATATTAAAACAATTTAAAATAATATTTTATTTTTTCCGTTATTAGTGGACAAAGGAGGTGTCACAGTGCCGGAGTTGCCGGAAGCGGAAAATATCGCCAGGGCGTTGAAAAAATCCCTGAGCGGACAGCAAATCGCCGACGTGGAGGTATTCACTCCGGCGATGCGGACCTCGCTTCTGCCGCTTCGTACCGCCGGACTAGCCGGGAAAAATATTGTCGGAGTTCGCCGCCGCGGGAGGTATGTGGTCATCGATCTCGACGACGGGCGCGGTATTATGATGCATTTCGGTATGTCAGGAGTGGTCAGGGTCGAATCAGCGCAGGTGCCCCGGCGGCGTCATGAACATCTGTTTCTGCACCTTGCTGATGGACGGGCACTGCGATTTGAATGTACGCGGCGTTTCAGCCTGTGCGAAGTCTGTGATCTTTCCGCTCCCGGGCGCTGGCCTGCGGCGCTGGCCGGACTTGGGGTTGAACCGCTTGAGGATGAATTCAATCCCGAATACCTTTATCAGCGCGCAAAAAAACGCCGGGTGTGTGTGAAAACTCTGCTGATGGATAATGAAGTGGTGGTCGGAATCGGCAATATCTACGTCGCCGAAACGCTGTTCGCCGCCGGAGTGTCGCCATTGCGGGAGAGTTCATCGCTGACCCGGGAGGAGTGCGGAAAAATCTGTGCGGCGGCAAAGGAGATTTTAACGCGGGCAATTGCGGCCGGAGGGACGACGATTTCCGATTTCCTCAACGTCGACGGCAGCGAGGGAAAATTCGTCCGCGAGCTGCTGCTCTACGGCCGGGCGGGACAGCCGTGTGCCAGGTGTCGAAGTTTGATTGTCGGTTGCCGGATCGGCGGCCGGAGTTCATTTTACTGTCCGCAATGCCAACATTGAACCGGTACTGGAGGTGAATCATGATGGTTAGACGGGTATGGACAAATCTCTTTGTCGCGGTGGCGGCCGGGAGTTCGTTATGGATAGCCGGTTGCGCGTCAACCGCGGCGAATGAAAAAAAAGAGCCGAATGTTTTTGTCGAGTCTCCGGACGGCGT
>CAKUKT010000258.1 GCA_934663655.1 uncultured Victivallaceae bacterium | reverse complement strand
CCACCGGAGTATCGGAAACCGTTTTCTCGGCCGGAACCGGGACATTCACGTCGGCCGCCGGGGTCGCGGAGGTCTGAGGTGACGGATTCCGTTCCGCCGGGGTCTTCACCGCCGTGCGTCCGGGAACAATCAGTTTTTGACCGATCTGCAGACGCCGGGTAGCCTCCTCGGAAAGGTTGTTCGCCTTCTGGAGGTCGGCGATACGCACGCCGAGCCGGCGGGCAATCAAAGTGAGATTGTCACCAGCCTTGACGACATACATACCGTCGGCGCCGACGCTGCCGGCATCTTTAACCTGACTGCCGCTCTTCGGCTGGGCAACAGCTCCGGTTCCGGTTCCGGGAATCACCAGCTTGGCGCCGATGCGGATCCGATTCGCCTGAGCCATCGTCATGTTGTTGGCCGCCAGAAGCGATTTCAGCGAAACCCGATGACGCCGGGCAATTCTTTCCATGGTATCGCCGGCTTTGACCACATAGGTTTCACCGGCCGCAACCGTGCCACCGGTTGAACCGGTGACGCCACCCGCCGGAGAGGTGATGCCGCGCGGAGAGTTGTCTGCCGCCATCGGCGCATATTTCGGGGCGGCAGGAGCCGGCTGCGCGGCCTTGACGTCGCCGATATCAGAAATTTCCTCAGCGCCGAAATCATCACGCATCGGCGCCGGAGTGGAGAACTGTTCGCGATTACCATCAAAAGCGACTGCAGGCTGCGATGCGTCATCAAGCGGCCTGTAATTGGCCTCCTCCATCACAACCTGCGTACAGCCACTGAGTAACGCCACTCCGGCAATCGTTGAAACCAACGTTTTCTTCACTTTCCAAGCCTCCTGTCGAAATAACAAAAAAGTTTTATAATTTGTGTCCGCGTTTAATATATTTATCAAACCGGCAAATTCAACCCCGAAACCGGTCGATCACGAAAATTATTGTTCTTTTTGTTTTTTTTCCGGAACGGGGTAAAGCATCACGGTTTCCCCCTCTTTCACAAGTTTGAAACGTTCGCGGGCGACGCGTTCGATGGCTTCCGGAGAATTTTCCAGGGCAGAAGCTTCGGCGACACGATTGGCCCGTTCCTCCTTGAGTTCGGCCAGCTCACTGCGGCTGCGCTCGAGTTCGGCCTGCCGCTGCTGGTAATCCCGCGCGACCGGTACCAGCAGCAATGCCGCGCCAAGCAGGAGGAGCAGCAACAGAAAATACCAGAAAAATGAAGCCGCCGAACGCCGTTTCTTCCGATTTTCCAGTGCCATTGCCACTCCTCCCTGTCTGTTGCCGAACCCGATCAATTGGCCGTCGGCTGAAGCGTCAACAGAAATTCAATATTATTGCGCACCTTTTTCAACCGTCCGAGCAACAACTCCATCGCCTCCGCCGGGGGCACGCCGTTGACTGCCTTGCGCAGCAGCCAGACTTTGCTCAATTCATCGGGATGAAGCAACAACTCCTCCTTGCGGGTTCCGGACTTCTCGATGTTGATTGCCGGATATATTCTCCGATCGGAGACGTTGCGGTCGAGGTGAAGTTCCATATTGCCGGTGCCCTTGAACTCCTCGAAAATAACATCATCCATCCGGCTGCCGGTCTCGATCAGCGCCGTTGCGATAATCGTAAGACTGCCGTGGGTAACCCCATCCCGGGTCTGAATATTGCGGGCCGCGCCGAAAAACCGTTTGGGCTTGTGAAGCGCAGTGGCATCGACACCACCGGTCAATATTTTGCCGCTGTGCGGCTGAAGCGTGTTATAGGCCCGGGCGAGGCGGGTAATGCTGTCGAGCAGGATCACCACATCCTTACCGTATTCGACCATCCGCTTGGCCTTTTCGATCACCATTTCCGCCACCTGGGCATGGCGTTCCGGTGGTTCGTCAAAGGTGGAGCTCACCACCTCGGCGTCAATGCTGCGCTGCATATCGGTGACCTCTTCCGGACGTTCGTCAATCAGCAGAATTATCAGCGTGACTTCCGGATTGTTGGCCCGGATGCTCTTGGCGATCTTCTGCAGCAAAACGGTCTTACCGGTACGCGGTGGCGCGACAATCAGTCCACGCTGTCCCTTGCCGATCGGAGTAACCAGATCGACTACCCGGGTGGAGTAGTCGGCGGGATCACGCTCGAGCACGAGCCGGGAGGTTGGGAAATAGGGTTCGAGGCTGTTGAAGGGGATGATCTCTTTTTTGCGCTCGGGCACATCGTTGTTGATGCTCTCGACCTTGAGCATCGCGAAGAAACGCTCCTTTTCGCGGGGAGTGCGAATCTGTCCGGTAACGAAATCGCCGGTTTTAAGCGCAAAACGCTTGATTTGAGAAGGGCTGAGATAAATATCTTCCGAACATGGCAGATAACTGTAACTCGGGGAACGCAGAAAACCGAATCCATCGGCCAGCACTTCGAGATACCCGCTGCCGTACATCTGCCCGCTTTTTTCGGCGTTGGCGCGGAGGATTTCGCAGATCAGCGTCGACTTTTCCAGGGCGCCGATACCTTCGATTTCGAGTTCGGCACCCATTGCGGCGAGTTCCTGCATCGACTTTTCCTGAAGTTCGGAAATGTTCAAGCTCGGCGCCACGGTATCGCGAACCTGCGCTTCCCCCCTGCCCTCGCGACCGTTTTCGCGACCGTTTTCGCGACCGTTTTCACGGCGATTGTCGCGGCCGCGGTTTTCACGACCGCGATTTTCCCGTCCCTGATCGCCACTGCGACCGGTCTGCGCCTCGCCGGAGACCGCTGGGCCCGCCTGGTCAACCGCTGCCGGCACGGCGTCCACCGCCGGAACCTCGGCATCCGGAGAAACTTCGGACGCCGGATCGGGGGCAAAGAGATATCCCTCCTCGACCGCCGGAACCTCTTCGGGTTTGCGGCGACGGCGAGCCTTTACCGGAGGCTTTCCAGCACCTTCATTATTATTCTTCGGACGGGGCGGACGTCCGCGACGCTTGGGAGCATTGGCATTGGAATGTTCATTATTTGCGGGCGTCGACACGTCCTTTTCTTCGTCGATCATGGGATTTTCCTTCATAATGATATGAATACCTGGCAGCTGAAAAAAATTGCCTGACTTTTCGGACTCCGGAACACAGCCGGAAATTCCGCAACAAACCTATAAATTCAATTGAAATTATTTGTCATACCGAAAAAAGGCGTTTATACGCGAGTCATTCCGGTAATAATTCTCTCCGGGAACCCGAACCAACCGCGCCGGAAACCACGCTTTCCCGCGCGGGAGAGCGGATTCTTCATGAGCATACCATCTCCGCGGGGAACAACTGCTCCAACTGGGCATGCAACTCCTCGGGGGCGCCGTTATTTATTACGCCGAAATCCGCACGTTCCAATTTCTCCAACGGGGAACTCTGCATAGCCTCGCGCCGGTGAAACTCCTCCGGATCAAATCCACGGAAACGCCTGAGCCGTTCCATTCTCAGACTCGGCTGGCTCCAGACCGTGAGAATCGCATCAAACTTTGCAGCGAACCCGGCTTCATAGAGCAACGGCAACTCACAGGCACAGTGAGTACCGTTGTTGCGGGCTGCCCCGATAAACTCATCAAGTTTTTTTTCGAGACGCGGGTAAACCAGACTGCAGAGCGCTTCGAGTTCAGCCGGACAGGCAAAAACCCGACGTCCCAGTTCAGCAAAATCGATACGCCCCTCGGAATCACCGCAACTCCAGCGCTCCAAGACCGCATGTTTCAGCTCCGGATCAGCGAGATACAGCTCTTTACAAACACGATCGGCATCAAAAGTTTTCCAGCACCGTGCAGAAAAAAATGTAAGTACGGAACTTTTGCCGCAACCGAAAGAACCGGTAATTCCAAGAATCATAAGGTTTACAAAAAAACTGCCTTTGTCCGCGCCGGAAATTCCGACACTGGTAATGCCTTGCGGTTTTTTAAATGTGGGAACTCAAAACAAAAGATTCGGGCGAGACGACCGTCCTATTTATAATTTAGAACCGATTTGAATAGTTTGCAAGTTTTTTTAATAAAAAATCTTTTTTACCATATTTCTTCAATACTGAACTCTGTTACAGAGCATGAGACAACACATCACCGACATACCCTGGATTCAGATGATCGAATAAAAGCTGACCGGATGTGACCGCTTACCTCCGGGGCGTCGCGCCAACTGGCGTTCAGCCAAACGGTAACCAGCGTCTATTTCGCTATCCCCAAAAAGCGGTACGGCGGCAGCCGTACCCATAAGGTGCAGGGTTCCCAACCCTGCCGGGGGTTCGGGGCGAGGAGCCC
>CAKUKT010000257.1 GCA_934663655.1 uncultured Victivallaceae bacterium | reverse complement strand
CGGAAGCAAATACTGGAGGTACTATGTCCTGGATCGAAAAATGCTATACAAGATTGCTGATCGATAACCACATCACCGATCTGGATCCGGAATTTATGAGCCGCTTCGATCCGCGCGAATATCTGCGGATGGTACAGCTCTCCGGAGTGGAATCTTCGATGATTTACGCCTGTGACCATAACGGCAACTGCTACTATCCCACGCGTTGCGGTCACCGCCATCGCGGTATCGGTGAACGGGATATTTTCGGGGAAACCGTGGAATTGATCCGCGCCGCCGGAATAATCCCGATCGCCTACTACACTTTGATCTACCACAATGATTCGGCCCGGCGGCTGCCGCAGTGCCGGATGATGGACATCAACGGCATCGACCACAACGGCCGGTATCACTACACCTGTCCCAACCATCCGGAAGCGCGGGAATTTTTCAAACAGCAGATCGCCGAAATCATCGCCTACCCGGTGGCGGGGATTTTCCTTGACATGACCTTCTGGCCGATGATCTGCTGCTGTTCCGGCTGCCGAGCCGAATACCGGCGGCTCACCGGTCGGGAAATTCCCGAAATAATCGACTGGAACAATCCCGAATGGGTACGGTTTCAACGGTTCCGGGAAAATTCGATGGGACGTTTTGCCGCGGAAATGAGCGATTTTGTACGTTCGGTTCGGCCGGAACTGAGCGTAACCCATCAATTTTCTCCGGTACTGGCGGGATGGCGTTCCGGACAATCATCCGGAATTGCGGCGGCCTCCGATTACGCTTCCGGAGACTTTTACGGAGGTGCTCTCCAGCAACGTCTGGCGGTCAAGGTTTTCGACGCCTACACCCGGTGTCGGCCATTCGAATTTATGACCTCCCGCTGTGAATCTCTGCGCGATCATACCTCCACCAAATCCGATGAAGAGCTTTTCCTGAGCGCCCTCACCACTTTTGCCAACGGCGGAGCATGTTTCTTCATCGATGCGATCAACCCGGACGGTACTCTGGAAATCGGCTTTTACCGGCGACTCTCCGCAATCATGCGGAGACTCGAACCATTTCGCCGGGTCATGGCGGCGCATCAGCCGGAAACCTTTGCCGACACGGGAATCTACTTCGCGATGCGTTCGTGTATCGATGAGAAGTTCAACGGCGTGCCGCTCCGGGAGTTTCAGGATCGCTTTATCGTGATGGCTCAGAACTGTAATCCCGTCCTCGAAGAAGTGCTCGGGTTTGCAAAGCTTTTTAACCGCAACGGCGTTCCATTCCGAGTTGCGGTCGATTCCACCCGGGACGACCCCTTCCGGACGCTGCTGGTCGCCAACTCCGCCTGGCTTGCCGGTGACGAGGTGGAACGGCTTCGGCACTTCGTCGCCGCCGGAGGCACGTTGATCGTCACCGGCAGAACTTCGCTGTTTGACATCGACGGCGGGGGAGGGAAGAACTTCGCACTCGCGGAGGTGATGGGAGTCGATTACACCGGCGAAAACGTTTCCGGAATCTCCTATATCCGCAGTGCCGACGGCTCTTATCTGTCGGTTCCCGGAACCACTCCGCTGGTCGCCGTCCGTCAGGGCGCCGAAGTGATCGCCACTTTGTCGCTGCCGCGTTTTCCCGCCGGCGATCCGGAGCTTTATGCATCAATTCACTCCGACCCACCCGGCCGGGATACCGGATATCCGGCGGTGGTGGAGAACCGTTTCGGTCGCGGGCGCTGCCTCTACATCGCCCCGCCGGTGGGAAAAATTGATCAACATTCCCAGCGGGAATTTTTGACCGGGTTGCTCGCGAAATATCTCCCCGCTCCAGTACTTAAGTGTGAAAATCGGCCTGTCACCGCCGAACTCACCCTACTGCGCAGTCGCCGGGATTCCACCATTTTCGTGGCGGTGGTGGAGATCCAGCATGAGCTGCCCAATGTGCCGGCGACGGCGCTCGGATTTTCGCTGCGGATTGATAAACCGGTCGCAGTTCGTCGGGTTTCCGACGGTTCGGAGGTGGATTTCGATTATTCGGACGGCGTGTTGAGCTGGCAGCTGATGCGCCTTGAGGATGGTGAAATGTTTGAGATTAAAATGAGGAATTGAGCATGAACAGTGAGCATCTGATCGCCATGAGCTTTGATGCCGGAGGCGGAATCCTCCGACTCGCCCCCACCTGGGTGCCGAGATCATTCTGCATTCCCGGGCGGCGCATCAAACTTCATCCTGACGATTACTACGCACTCGGCGGAAAACGCGGCGGTATCGACGAACGCTGGCTGGCCAGTACAACTCCCGCCGATAATGGGCCTCTCACCGGTAAAAATGAGGGAATCAGCCATCTGGTCACTCCAGATGGACAATTGATTCCTCTCTCCGAAGCAGTGGCGACGCTCGGCGCGGCGATCATTGGTGAACGCCTCTGGAAAGAGTACGGTTCCTGGCCGGTTTACTCTAAATTCTTTGACAATCTCGGCCCGCTTCCTCATCACATCCACCATCGTGAAGAACACGCAAAACTGGTCGGACAACACGGTAAACCGGAATGTTACTACTTTCCGCCCCAGCTCAACAATTATGGCGGACGTTTTCCGTTCACCTTCTTCGGATTCGAACCCGGAACCACCCGGAAGCAGGTACGTGATTGTCTTGTCAATTTCACCTGCGGCGACAATAAGATCACCAATCTTTCGCGTGCCTACCGGCTGGAAGTGGGAACCGGTTGGGATGTTCCTCCGGGACTGCTTCATGCGCCTGGAAGTCTTTGTACCTATGAACCGCAGTTCGCCAGCGACGTCTACGCCATGTATCAGAGCCTCGTCGACGAAGCGGTGGTTCCAGAGACACTGTTGTGGAAGGATTGTCCACCGGACCGGGTCGGAGATTTCGATTACCTGGTCGAAGTGATTGACTGGGAAATCAATGTCGATCCGGAATTTTCAGCTCACCATTTCATGCGTCCGATTGAAACGCAAGAGAAAATTGACGGAGCAGTTGAACGCTGGATATGTTATCTTTCGCCGGCGGTATCGGCCAAGGAACTGACCGTGCTTCCCGGATGTGAAGCGGTGGTTCACGATGAGGGGGCCTATGGATTGATTGTAACTCAGGGGCACGGTTCACTTAACGGCCTGCCGTTGGAATCTCCGGCGTTAATTCGCTTTGGTGAACTTACCTGCGACGAATATTTTGTTTCCGAGGCGACTGCGCGTTCCGGCGTCCGCATTGCGAACAACTCTTCTGTCGATCCGTTGGTGCTGCTCAAACATTTTGGACCGGGAAATCCGCAATGGGTGCGGGAATTAACCTGATTACAACAGTTTCCGGAGCGCCACCTGCGCCGCTTCCGTCGTGACCGCTTCGACGCAGCGTACCGGCCGTTCCGGAAATCGACATTGCCAGTCGCACCCCGCATAGGAGCATGCCGCTGAAACCATTACCGGCGGCAGAAAGCCGAAACCCCGCGCCTGATCCGGGTAGGGGAGAAACCATCCCGGCTGCCCGCAGCCGACGATCGCGAGCGACGGCACTCCGAAAAGCGCCGCCAGATGAATGCCACCGGTGTCGTTGCCGATAACCAGCCGCGCATTGCCGATCAGCGCGGCAAATTCCACTACCGAAAGAGTGCCCGGCAGCGCCGTCGCACCGGGAATCCCCGCCGCGGTTGCGAGAAGTTCAGGCGCTTCCCCCGCGGTTCCAGCTACCGCGCAGGGAAGGGGGATTTCCCGGCCGAGTGCCGCAAAACGTTCCGGCGGCCAACGGCAGAGCTCTCCCTTGCCGCTGCCGGGCAGAACCACTGCGTATTCGCCCCGTCGCCACGGGGCAGGGGGCGGGAGCGGGCAGGGGGAGAAGGGGTTGGTGATTTTCACCCCGTCCGCCACCGCCGCGAGGAAGCGGTGGTGGCGCAATAGTTCGTGCTCATTCGTCGGTTCTCCCGGCAGCAACGTGGTGTAGATCGAGTCGAACATCCGCAGCAGTCGATGGCCGGGGTGACGCCGGGTCGCGCGAAACGCCACCGAGTGGTTCGGTCGGGAGGCGAGCGCGAGGTAGTCCTCCACCAGCACTTCCCGGAAGTAGCGCGTCTGCAACAGCAACTCCGGGGAATCGGCGCGAAGCGCGGTCAGAAGTTCCCGGCGATAACCTCGGTCAGTGAGAAAACGTCCGGGATCAATGCTCAGATAGGCGTCGAAATCCAGCAGCGTTTCTGCAAGCGGCAGCCAGAGATCCCGGCCGAGCAGAATCAACCGGCATTCTCCACGCGGGAACGCTCGCCGCAGTGCTGC
>CAKUKT010000256.1 GCA_934663655.1 uncultured Victivallaceae bacterium | reverse complement strand
GCAACTTCGTCCGCCGCTGCACCCAACCGACAGTAATCGGTTGGGACCCGAGCAGCGCCGGACTCCAATCGCCCTCCGCTCCATTCGCGCCCCCCGGCGCTCACTTTGCTCCGGGTTAGTTGGAGGAATCGTAGCGTTGGCAACATGCTTTGCCTCCGCGCCCCCCACGCTCTCTCCGCTACGGGTTTGTTGGGGATTTATGAAGGTTTGAGATATGCAAAACCTTAGCAATCACTCCTGCTTTAAGGCGGATTTTTTCAAACGGCGGGGTTGTCACTTTCCCAAGTCAGCCATTGAACTACCCCGGTTATTCTGCAAACTTCCCCTCCGGCGCTCTTGTCGTGATGTTAAATCACTGCGGTTATTTTACATCCCACCCAATCCCGCTATTGAACCACTGCGGTTTCTTTCCTCACCGGCGCTTATATCACTATATGTTTATGTTAAAACACTGTCGCGATTTTGTCCACGCGCCTGACCACAATATTGAATCGCTGCGGCCATTCTGCAACATTGGCGCTCTTGTCGTGATGTTAAACCACCCCGGTTATTTTGCAAACTTCACCAACCCCGCTATTGAACCACTGCGGTTTCTTTCCTCACCGGCGCCTGTGCGCCGCGCTCCAGCGCGGCGCGCGCAGCGGGCGAGCGAGAGTACTGTCGGGCAGTTCACTGCCCGGCAGCAAGCGGAAAATATCCGCGCAGTCGAGTGCCCGCGAGCAGTAAGCCCCGTAAGGGGCGCCTCTATCGACGTAAATCCCCGCCCGCGTATCCCAAGGCGTTGCGAGCGCGTTCGGAACTAAGGGGGGATGCAAGGGGGGAAGCGGGTTCCCCCCTTGGCCCGTGGGATACGTGACTCTCGCCCGTCGCTCTCCAATTAGCTTCACTCTCTGGATGGCAATTCCCTCACCGCTTCAACTCGTCGGGTCGACACTCTCCAAACGAAAATGAACGCCCCCCACCAACGCATATTCACACCCTACCCGGCGCACCGTTTTTCTCGGGCGATGATTCTCCCCCCTGAACTTCGATCAAGCGCCCGTCCGGCATTCCCAACTGCTCTTCATCGGTTGAAGCATTGCATTACGATCATTCAGCGTTCAACCACGCTCAAATACTCACTTGAACTGACGTTTTTCGG
Organism: uncultured Victivallaceae bacterium; assembly: GCA_934663655.1. GTDB lineage: Bacteria > Verrucomicrobiota > Lentisphaeria > Victivallales > Victivallaceae > UBA1784. The sequence goes on along the minus strand of CAKUKT010000256.1, from coordinate 3,116 downwards.
GGAAGGAGGAATTATGCTCACTGAAATTTGAACGTCCGCTCACGCTCTTTTTCACCAACCGGGTGTTTTCCCGCAAAAAATATTGCTCAATATCAGTTCAGCGTCTATTTATTTACGCTTGCTTACATCCCACCCGGCGCACCGTCTCACCCGGGCGATGTATCGCGCAACGGCAGGTTATGTCAGGGCCCGGAAACCGGATAATACCACCGGATTGTCACATCCATATATGTTCCACTGCAGATGTGCATCCGCGCCCAATTTACGCGCCCGTCCGATCAACTACTCCCCGGAACCCAGCAACCCGCTCACGGCTTTTTTAAATTCCGTTTCAAAACGCGGCGTCACCCGGCAAAAGTAGTTCACCTCATACCCGCCGCCGTTGCACAACGCTTCCACCGTCGGCAGATAGTAGAAGTCATCCCGACAGTTGGCCGCCATCGCCAGAAATTCGTCGGGAATCAGGCTCTGGGCATAAAGCTGGTACGCAACAAACAGCTCCCCCCCCGCCAGCAATATCCGCAATCCGTCGAAATTCAGCAGGGTCAGCCGGTACATCTCCGGGGCATGCTCCCGCCGGAAACGCAAGGCCGCCAGCATCGCCAGTTCAACCCAGGCCTCACGAATCGATTTCCCGACTGCCCGACGTTCCAGATCAGCCTCGTCGAAATCCCGCGCCGGAAACTCAAACTCCGCCTGCGTCAGAAGCAATCTCTCCGCCGGTCGCATTTCCGGAGCCGCCAGGTTGCGCCGCATCGCCCCCGCCAGCACCTCGCCGAAATGGCGGATATTGAACTCCAGATCCTGCTTGTCAGTATACTTTCCCGCCGTAACATCCCCACCGCAGCCGGTCAGAAACGCATGAATACCCCCGGGATAAGCGGCTTTAAGCAGTTCAAGCGCCCGCCCCGGAGCATCCCCACTGAAGCGCTCGCCGGTATTGGCGGTCTGCGGGTGAGTGGCGTAGAAATGGAGCGATGCCAGCAACTGACCGGCCTTGTCGTAAAAACCGATGCTCCGCAACGCCGGATCGATCACCCCCACCGGCTGACGGCAGAGTTCCGGGTCGCTGCAGCGGCTGTAACGGGTATGCACCTCCCCCTGATAGACCACCCGCCGGTTGGATGCGTAACCATATACCCGGCTCTCATTGCTCCCCAGCGAAACCACTTCCCGCCACGGCGCCTCCCGCACCGCTCGTTCCAGCCGTTCGACGATATCCGGCCAGAAACCGTAATACACCTCCGGATCTTCACCCGCGACGGTCACCACCTCCCTCACCACCACCGGAGCATCGTGCAGATGCACACAGTGAATCGCCACCTGCTTACTCGAAAGTCCCGCCGCCGCCGCAAGCCGGGCACGCAGTTCCTCATAACAGCTGTGGCTGAGTAAGCAGTAATCCAGAGTGACCAGCAGAAATTCTCCATCCTCCGACCGCCAGTGAAAACCGCGCGCAAACAATGGATCCCGCCGTGGCAACCGTGCTTTTCCGGTTGAGAAATCCATCGTTCCGTCCGGCGGCGTGACGTCAACTTCAAAACAAGCCAACTCCAGCATCTCAACCTCCTTCTTCCTGCGGGACAATTTATTCGACCGCCACCCCGTTGTCGTTCCCTCGGGGGCGCCTTTACTTCAGCTTTACTCCGCAGCCGGCGCGCCGTTTCCACCCCGTTGTCGTTCCCTCGGGGGCGCCTTTACTTCAGCTTCTCCTCCTCCGCACCACCGGCAGAGTTTCCTGACACGCCGCACTCTCCCGGAACCATCTCCGGCTCACTCCAGAGCAATACCGCCGGATATTCGTGTCCTTCCGGAGTCCGCATAATCTCCATCCATCGCCCCGGTTCCTCGCGCCGGAGCCGCTTCTCCCCGCGACGGTCGGTCAACAGATAACCTCCAGCCGCCCCCGGAGGCCCGAAGCGATAGGGACGGTCAAGATAATAAATCAACTCCGTATTGCGGTTGTTGTAATAGTTGACCACACAGTCGTCCGGAATGATCTTCCTCGCCGAAGCCGCGAAATATTTGACGGTACTGTTGGCGGCATCCAGGGGTTCAACAGTCAGCTCGTAGATCAGATAGGACGCAAACACCACCGCCACGACCACCCCGAACGCCTGAAAACGTTTCCCCAGTTCGAGTTGTCGGCCGAAATACCAGATCACCCCGAGCAACAACCCTGCCGCCGCCAGTGACAGTACCACATGCGTATTGACGAACTGACTGAAAATTATCGCCCTGCGCGCATCCCGGGCGGAAACATGCAGCATCTCTCCACTCAACCCCTGTTCCGCCACCCGGATCACCACTCCGGAGAAGTTTGCCGCAAAGAAAAGCACCGTCAATCCGGCCAGCCCGACCAATACCCAGCGCCAGCGCCGGTTCAACCGCGGCATCCGGTCAATCGCACGGTCAATCGCAGCGGCAGTAAGCACGGCCAGCGCCGGATAGACCGGCAACAGGTAATCACCGCGCTTCAGTGCCGCCAACGAAAAAAATCCGAAACCGCTGATCAGCCAGATCAGCAGCAGCAGCGTACCCGTCCCCACCCGCAACCGTACCAGCCGGCGAAAACCGACCACCAATGCCGCAAGCGCCGCCAATGACCAGGGGAAAGCCCCTGCCACCAGCTTCGGGAAATAGTAGTACAACGGCATTCGTTCCCCGTCGCGGTAGGTGGAACCGATCCCCGTGAAACGCCGGAGATTCTGATTGATGATGAATTCCTGGAAAAACTCTCCATCCGTCCGCCACGTTTCCAGCACATACCACGGCAGCGCCAGCAGCAGAAACAGCCCGCCTCCGGAAAACGGCCGGATATCCCACAGCAGTCCGCGGCGCCGGAACAACAACGCCGCCGCCACCACTACAATTCCGGCAAGCACCAGAATCAACGGGCCTTTGAGCAGCATTCCGGCCGCCAGCGCCACGTAAAATCCGTAAATCAACGGAGAAGATCGGCGTTTTTCAAAGCAGCCGAGATAGAGAAACAGCATCGCCGCACTGAATGATGCTGCAAACAACATGTCGATGTGAGCCACCCGGGCCAGCTTTACGAAAGTCGGCATCGACGCGAGCACCACGATCGAAATCGCGGCACTGCGTCTCCCGTAGAT
>CAKUKT010000255.1 GCA_934663655.1 uncultured Victivallaceae bacterium | reverse complement strand
ATAATATAACCCCGCAAGCAACTTTTAACAAGTTTTCCCGGCGGAAAATCGCACATTTCCACCTTCGGCGGGTACCGGAATGAAATCATTGATGATATTCGGGAGCGTCGAAGCAGTCCGGGTCACGATAAAGCCCGAGATAATAAGCACTTCCGAAGCGTTCCACGTCCGCAGCGGTGATGAAGGCGGTGCCGGAACGGGCCGGACGGCCATTCCGGAAAAGTTCGTGAAACGCCCGGCGGACCGAATTATCGGCCGGATAGCTCTTCACCTCCCCGTCGTCGCGACCGAAAATAAAGAACAATCCGTCCCGCCCGGACGCGCGCTGCGGGGACTGGACGGTGTAGAGTTCCCGACGGAATTTCATCATGTTCGACTCCGGCAGCAACTCCTCCCAGTCCGCGCTGAAGATCCACGAATGGCACACAAAGATTCGGGGAGAGAAATTGAGATAGCGCGGGAAAAATTCCACCGCTTCGCGCAGCGACGCGGCCAGCAGCTCCAGCGTCATACCACCCCCGGAGGGAATGTGCAGACTCGGAACGATTTCCCACGGGGTTACGATCGCTTCCCATTCGTCGAGATCGAGCGAAACCTCCCGATCGATCTGCGCAATACCGTCGGCGGTTACCGGGGTACCGTAAATGTGGTTGTCACGCTGGCGCAGCGACGCGGTGAAGACCACTTCAGCTCCATTCGGAGCAGTTCTCCGGTCGGCGCCGATCGGAGTGCCGTCGGCGAGCAGCACGGCCAGCTTTCCGTCGCCGCGGCGCCGGAACACCGGCGGCACCCAGGACGGCAGCGGATGCAGCAGATACTCCAGTCGGCCGAGCCGGAAGAGCCGCCCGTCGATGTAATATCGTACCCAGTAGGCCTGTTTGAGATTGAATCCGGGATTCCCCTCGTGGCCGGAGGCGTAGATTATCGATGCGCCGGGAAGATATTGCTGAGTTGCGAGCGCGTAATGTTCGGGGATTCCGAGCCTGGCGAAACTTTCGACGACGCGGGGGGCGGCGCCGAGCACCGCCATCATCTGAAACACCCCGGCGTTGCTGCCGAAAAGTTTCTCCGGCAACGGCAGCACGGCGCAGTTCACCGGCGGCGTCCGGCGCATAATCAGGTAATCGAGCGCGTCCGCATAAAAAGCGGCGGCCGGTTCCGCGGCGGTGATGCGGACGACTTCGGCAGCGCGGGCCTCGAGGTCGGATGACCACGCCCCCTGCCAGTAGCGTTTCATGAAGTCGAGCGAGATCTGCCGGGATGGGCCATCCGAACAATGTTCGACAAGTTCATCCCACAGGGGGGCAAAAAAAGCTGTTTCGGCCGGACCGAAACCGAGCCGCTCGATGAAATAATCAAGCTGAATCATCATTCGTCTCCGCAAAGTAAATCTTATAAAACCGGTATCGGGAAAAATATAGCCGCCGAAGCGTGCTTATGCAAGAACCGGAACGGAAAAACCCCTTTTTCGTTCGCTGCAAACGGCCTGGAAAAAATTTTTTTGTTTTTTTCATCCGGCCCCTTGCAGATGGAACTTTCCGGCATATATTACAAGTGTATACACTTTAATACAAAAATATACATCACCCCGGAGAACCACGGTCATGCGGTCAGAAAAAGAGTTCGCCAACATGGATGCCAACGCAGTCTACCACCAGGTGCTTCAGGAGCTTGCCGTCGGGGACTATCATTCCGGAAGCAGAATCATCGAAAAAGAGCTCGCCACCCGGCTCGGCGTCAGCCGCATCCCGCTGCGTGAGGCGCTCTCACGATTGATCGGGGAGGGCATTCTCTGTTCCGGAGGACAATACCGCGGCATCTGGCTGCGCCGTTACAACACCACCGAAATACGCACCCTTTACGATTACCGCGCCATCCTCGAATCAGGCGCGGTTCGCCTGGCCGCCGAACGGGCGGATGAAATCGATATTCTCCAGCTGCGCGTAATTATCGAGAAGATGGAGGGGCTGCCTCCCGCCGATACGGAACTGCGTTCCGAACTCGACCGCCGCTTTCACCATCAACTCGCGGTCATGAGCAGCAACGACCGCCTGGTCAACGCCATCAATTCGCTGCTCCAGGAGAGCCGCTTTCTCTTTTATCACAATCCGCTGCGCGACGCCCTGCTCCGCGAAGGCAATCCGGTGCTGGTTGAGCACATGCGTTGCGTCCGAGCTACCCACCGGGAAATTTTCGACAACATCGCCGCCCACAATCCGGACGCCGCCGCCGAAGCGGTGCGGCAGCACTTCCGGCAGGCGGCGGAGAACATGATCTACGCCGAAACCGTCGGCAAGATCTCCAACCCTGAAGATGGGGAGAAATAGTTCATGAAAATTCATCACCTGCTTTGGGGTGCCGCAGTCTGCTGCACCGCCGTTCTCACCGGAGCCGCCGCCGACATCACCCCGCATTCCGTGACTCTGGACGGGAAAGCGCTCCCGTCAACGCAAATGGAGGCACTGTTCGACGGCTCACTTCGCGACACCCCCAATCTCCGTACCGGAGCCGCGGCGACTCTCGAAATAGCTCTCGACACCCCGGCCAGACTTGACCGGGTGCGAATTTACAGCGGCTACCGGGCCAACCGCAATTCGGTCGCCACCGCCATGAGCATCGCCTCGGCAAAACTCGAAGCGTGGGACGGACACGAATGGCACCTTCTCGGCGAACTCAGCGCCGCGGTCGACAACCCGGAACTCTGCTGGGACATTCCGGTTGCAAACCAGCAGGAGTTTTCCTGCCTGCGGCTGACAATTCATGATTCCACCGACACCGCCCGGCGGCAGGACGGCCAGATGCTCACTCCGGAACGGCGCGGAGCCCCGACTCGGGGTGACCGGCACGGCTATATTCCGGAGGCGCTGCGTCAGTTCAATCGTGCCGCCCGGAAGGCGCCGGACCATCGTCCGGCGGAAGCTGATCCGGAGTGGAAAAAGTTCCGCGCTGAATGGGTCGGAGAATATCTGCGCGAAGCCCGTAGAGGCCTCCGCAATCCGCCGGAAATCGTCGGTTTTGTGCCGTGGGATGCTGAACTTCACGCTTACGGCGACCCCCTCGGCTGGCTGACGGACGGCACGCTGGATGCGGCGGCGGTCTATCGCCATGCCTCCGGTCGCTGGGGGGTGGCCGACACTTACCGTAAGGAGGATCGCCGCCGCTTTCCCGGAGAGACGGCGAAATACGCGATAATTTACCTTTACGGCAAAGACAGAGATGCGGAACTTGAGGCGGCCCGTTCGGCGGCCGAAGCCGGTTTCACCGGAATCATCTGGATGGAATCGGCCAATCTCAGCGGCAGCGGTCGCTATGCGATGACGCGCCGCCTCGCCGGTCCAGATACGGCGGAACTGATTTCTCCGGAGTACGACCTCTCCCGGGGCGGAGATCTTCAAGTGCTCGCCACCGGAGAGTGGCGACTTGTCGTCGGAGATTTCCTCGCCTCCGGTTCGGCCGGGAAATTGGCAAAAATCGTGATCCCGCCGCAAAATCGCCGCGCCGCACTCCGTTTTACGCTCTCACATCCTCCCGAAGCAACCGCCGCCGGTCTGGTGGTCGAAGGAGAGATCGGCGGCACGAAGGTCCGAACCGCTCCGGAAACCTGGCGGGCGAGCGCCCCGGGGTATACGCTGACCACCGTCAGTACAGGGATTCCCGGCATACCGCCGTTTCTTGAATGCAACCTCGAGGATGATGACAAATGAGAATAGCTGCTATAACTTTGCTGGCGCTGTCCATCGGCTGGTTGGCGGGCAGCGAGATTTATTCTGAATACACTGCATATCCGGGCAAATGGATCTGGTCGGCGTCGGCTCCGGCGTCGCCGCCGGTGATTTTTCAGGTTGACGCTCTGATCCGTGCCGTTCCGGGAGTCTGGGGGGAATCGCTGGTGTTTGAAATGCTCAACCGGATAGCGAACCGGGGCTTTTCTGAAGTGGTGTGGGTGGCGGCCGCAACACCGCAGCGTCTCGAATATCCGTCGACGGCTCATGCCGACCGGGTGGTGAATTATCCGGCCTGGGGGTGTGATTTTGCCGAGGTCGACTTGCCGGCGGCGGCGTTGCGGGAGGCCGGAGCATTGAATCTGAAACTGCGTTTTTTCGTACCGGAATCGATGGCGGAGGATTTCCGGTCGCGCTATCCGGAGGCGGAACTCGTCACTGCGCCGCCGTCCGGACACCGGCTTGAGAAGCTCTCCTGGGGGGTGAGCATTTTCCCGTCCGGCACGACGGAACTCTCCGCCGACTTCACCGTCGGGAAAGAAC
>CAKUKT010000254.1 GCA_934663655.1 uncultured Victivallaceae bacterium | reverse complement strand
GTTTTTAAAGCGGATAAACGAACAGCCCGCTGTTACCGGCCAGCTGTTTTTATCATCGTCAATATAGCGCCCTCGTCCCTCAAGCACCGTTACCAGCACCAGCGAGTGATGGCGGTAATCGAGACAATCCACCGATACGCCGGCCTTGTCCACAGCGCCGACTCCGAAACGTTCGCCGCCGGGAACGCCGATCGTGCGGAAAACGATGAACGGAGAAAATTCTTCCCCGGCCCCGGCTGAGGAGTCAATCTTACCAGAAAACATATCAAACTTTCCCAATGCCGATATTTGCTTATCGGCGCAATGAGGCTATTTTAAAAGTATGACACAACAGTTTCGATCGCCGGTGTGCGGCTTCCATACAGGAAGGAGTTTCACCGGTTACAGTAAAAACCAGGGATAATATAACTATGAAGCTCTTCGATTGCAAGCACACTCGCCTCTGGGAAAACCCCGCCTGCCCGTACATCAACCGGCTGCCTTCGCGCGCCCCCCTCTTTTCATATCCGGACGAAGCCGCCGCCCGCCGCGCCGGGATCGATCCCGCCGATTCACCGGCGGTGACGATGCTCAACGGGGAGTGGAAGTTCCTCTACCTCGAACGCCCCGAGCTGGTGCGTGACGAATTTACCGCCGCCGATTTCGACGCGTCCGGGTGGGACAACATCAGCGTGCCCGGCAACTGGACGCGTCAGGGCTACGACAAACCCCACTATACCAACGTGCAGATGCCGTGGCCGGATCAGCCGCCATTTGTCCCCACCGAGAATCCCACCGGCGTCTACCGGCGCGATTTCACGCTCGATACACTGGCGGAAGATGAACGTATAATTCTGCATTTCGGCGGCGTGGAAAGCTGTTTCTTCGTGTTCGTGAACGGCGTCGAAATCGGGATGGCCAAGGATTCCCGCACCGACTCCGAATTTGACATCACCGGCTGCGTCCACACCGGAATCAATCGCCTCGCCGTAATCGTAATCAGGTGGTCGGACGGCAGCTTCGTCGAGGATCAGGATCACTGGTGGATGGCGGGGATCTACCGCGATGTCTACATCCGCCGGGTCCGCAATGCCCATATCCGGGACTGCTTCGCCCGGGTCTCGCTGGCGGACAACTACACTACCGGCGTCATCGATATCAAACTGGAAGTGAACTTCTCAGCACCGATTCATCCGCAGGGGTATTCGGCGACGGCAAGGATTTACGACGCTGCCGGGAAGTCGCTTTTCCCGGACGGACTTCCGATTGACATTGAAGTCAACAAGGGCATGGCGGTGGGATTTACCAGAATAGAGATCCCCGGCGCCCGCCTCTGGAGCGCTGAGGATCCCTACCTCTACCGGATGACGGTCACGCTCAACGATCCGGAGGGGAAATGCGTTGAAGCTACCGGGTGCCGGTTGGGGATGCGTTCGGTCGAACTCCGGGATAGCAATATCCTGGTCAACGGCAAAGCGATCAAATTCATCGGGGTCAACCGCCACGACCACGATCCGGTGACCGGCAAAACGGTGTCACTGGAGACGATGCGGCGCGACGTGGAGTTGATGAAGCAGTTCAATTTCAACGCGGTGCGCACCTGCCACTACCCGAATGACGCCCGCTTCCTCGACCTTTGCGACGAATACGGCCTTTACGTGATCGACGAGGCCAACATCGAAAGTCATGCCTACTACGATCTGCTCTCCGACGACACCAACTGGGTGCAGGCGATGCTGGACCGGGTGATGCGCATGGCGATCCGCGACAAGAACCACTCCTCGGTGATCTTCTGGTCGCTGTGCAACGAATCCGGCGACGGGGCGAACTTCGGAGCGCTGGCCGGATGGCTGCGTCGTTACGATCCATCGCGGGTGATACACGCCGAAGGTTCGAAGTATGGTTTCCGCGGCCATTATTCATCAGACTGGACGGAGCGTCCGATCGGCGCGGACATTTCCGACGTGGTCAGCGGAATGTACTGCAACTTTGATCTGATCGACCGGTGGCTGCAGAACAACCATGACCACCGCCCGTTCCTTCTCTGCGAATATTCGCACGCGATGGGCAACAGCAACGGCGCGCTCTGCCGCTATTTTGAACTTTTCCGCCGAGAGAAACGCCTGCAGGGCGGCTTTATCTGGGACTGGGTCGACCAGGGGCTGGAGAAAACCGACGAAAAAGGGCGCAAATACTGGGCCTACGGCGGCGATTTCGGCGACCGTCCGAACGACTTCGACTTCTGCATCAACGGTATGATCTGGCCGGACCGGAAACCTCATCCGGCGATGTACGAACACAAGCAGCTGGCCAAACCGTTTGCCATCCATTCGGCGCTGGTGATGCGTGGCGAGTTCGAGATCGAGAACTACAACTACTTCACCACTCTCAACGAACTCGACTTCTTCTGGAGGATAGAAGTTGAGGGTCGGGTGGTCACCTCCGGGCAGATCGACATGCCGGAAGTTGCGCCGCAGTCGCGTCGGCGTTTCCAGGTACCGGTCAACATTCCGGAAGCCGCTCCGGGCAGCGAAAGCCGGCTGGTGATCTTCGCCCGACGCCGGGAAGGTACGCTCTATTCACCCGCCGGATTTGAGGTCGGCGCGGTTGAATTTCCGTGGACGATCAAGAGTTCCGGACCGGCGCTGACGCTGCCGGGGAACGAACTGCGCCGCGATGGAGAGTCGGTGCGTTGCGGCGCCTCCGAACTGCGTTTCTCCCCGGACGGAGTGCCGGCATCCTGGCGTTTCAACGGCACGGAAATTTTCGCCGCCGCACCGGCGGAGAATCTGCTGCGCGCGCTTACCGACAACGATTCGATCCGTTGTTTTGCGCGCACCGACGATCGCAAAATCGGTTACCGGTGGCTGGAAACCTACAAGCTCGACCGGCTGGCCCCGGTTTATCATTTCCAGGGAGTTCAGACGAGCCCGGAGGGAATCCGCGCCGATTCCGAAGCGGTACTCAAGCTCGGAAACGGAGCGGAAATCCGGGTGGGCCGGAAGTTGCTGTTTGATGAACGCGGGGTGCTGAATGTGGAGCTGAAGTTCCTTGTCCCCGAAGAGGCCGACGATCTGCCGCGTCTCGGCTGGACGCTGACGTTGGCGCCCGGGTTTGAGACCTTCACTTATTTCGGCCGCGGCCCGATGGAGAACTACATCGACCGCTGCGCCGGTGCGCTGACCTCCCGTTATGCGACGACGGCCACCGACAACTACACGCCTTATATCATGCCGCAGGAGTGCGGCAATCGTACCGGCGTTCGCTGGGCGGCGCTTGACAACGGTTCGATCGGGCTGCTGGCGGTCGCTGAACAAACCTTCGAATGTTCGGCATTGCACTTCACCCCGGCGGACCTGCTGGCGGCTTACCACACCAACGAACTCGATCCCCGTCCGGAGAGCTTCTTTTACATCGACGCCGCCCAGCGCGGTCTCGGGACCGCCAGTTGCGGAGAAGACACTCTGCGGGAGTTCCGGATTCATCCCGGAGTGCACCGGCTGGCTTTCCGGCTGCTGGCGTTTGATACCGGTGCGGATCCGGCGGAGCTGGCCGGGCGGATTCGCAACCGCGGATAACCATCTCCACCATACCCCCTCCTCCGACCCCTTCCATTCCGAATGGGCCGGGGGGGCTTTTTTTTTGGGGGGTTCCACCTGGAACCACTTCTTGTAAGTGCTTGTAAGTGAATATTGTTGTTGGCGGCAAAAACGTCGTTTCCGCCACCGGACGGCTTGTCAAAAATGAAAATCCCAGAAAAAATCCCGCCCGAACTCTTGACAAATCGACAAACTTATCACATAATATATATCACTTTCAAAAAATTTTTATTCAAGGAGTTTGAAATGGTTGACCGTAATCTGAAATTCACCCTGATCGAGCTGCTCGTTGTTATCGCAATCATCGCGATTCTGGCCGCAATGTTGATGCCCGCCCTCTCCAAAGCGCGTGAGGCGGCCCGCGCGAGTTCCTGCATCAGCCAGCTGAAACAGAACGGCACCACCATGACCTTTTACGCCAATGACTTCAACGGTTTCAGCGTTACCTACACCAATGCGGTGGTAAAGGATGCTTCCGCCCGCAAGAGCAATAGCGTTTACAGCTGGGCGGACGTGCTTTGCGCTACCGGTTATTCTTCCTGGGGAAATAAAATCTATGTCTGTCCATCCGGTGCCCCTGCTTCCCATGGTTCAATCTTCCGCGATGGAAACACCAACAGCCTCCAGGAGTTTATTTACGGCGCCAATTCGCAGGCCGCGCTTCTCAAAAATGGTGGGAATAATTCTCAGTC
>CAKUKT010000253.1 GCA_934663655.1 uncultured Victivallaceae bacterium | reverse complement strand
ATCAAGTTCGGGTGCGCACTCGGCGCTGTTGGCGACCAGAATATCGGCGAAGCCGTCGTCATTGAAGTCGGCGCAGATCATCTCCACCGCGGAATGGCCGGGAAGTTCAATCCGGTGCGACGGGTCGAACCCCTCCGGACCGTTGAGGTAGATATAAACCGGCACATCGCCGTTGCGGCGGCCGCCCATGTTGTTGACGAACACCACCGACGGAAATTTGTCCATGCCGACGCGAACCGCTTCAACCGCGACCGCGTTGTGGGTGACAAAGGTGTGCGGCGCCGGATCGAGCGTGCCGTCCGCAGCGGCGGCGAAGATCAGCGATTCGGTGGTGAACATCGTGTTGTCCATTCCCTGCGCGACCGCCACCGAAGCACGCCCGGAACCGAAATCGATCATCGCAATGTCGCGGGCACAGCAGGTGGAGAGCTTCGTGGCGCGCTCCGGCGAAAACCCCTGCGCCGAACCATGAAATACCCAGCTGCTCTCTTTTCCAAGTTCCCACTTCTTCTCGGTGGAGCAGACCGCCAGCGCCAGATCGTCAAAATCGGGACTGGAGAGTTTTCCCGCCGCCGCCATCACCGCGTTCGCCACCGGCAGCGACCATACCAGTTCCAGCCGGCGGTCACCGGTGACGCCGTAGAAATCGGTCCGGTCGGCCTCCGGCTTGAAGATCAGCCGGCGTCCGTCAATCTCAACGATCCGGGCACGCCAGCCGGGGTTGTAACCGCGCTTTGCCGCGGTGGTCAGCGCCGGAGCGCTGCCGATCGGGATGTCGGCTTCGCCGACGCAGCTGCTGTTTTCAGCGCTGAGACCCAATTTACCGCCCCAGAAGATCCGCGGCGCCCCGTCGCGCATCCGGGCGTAGAGTTCGGCACAACCGTCACCGTCGAGATCAGCGGCCGCAATGCTGTAGCACTTCACCTCAATGTCAGTGAATCCGTCGGCGCGGAAACCGATTTCGCACCTCTTGTAGATCCGGATACGTTCGGGGTTCATGAAGGCGATCTCGACCTCCCCGTCGCCGTCGAAGTCGGCGGCCGCCACCCCGATACAGTCGGGCATGTAGAGTTCGGTCCGGCGCTGTTCGGAGAATCCCTCCGGGCCGCCCCAGAAGATGTAGGAACAGATGTCCGAACGCATGCTGTCGCTCTGGTTGGCGACAATCAGTTCGTCGTAACCATCCCCGTTGAGATCTGCGGTCGTCGCCGCAAAGGGGCCGAGCACGGAAAATTCACTGCGTTGTGCCGCACCAAGGGGATCGCGGATCAGCGACAGCGGCGGACGTTCGTCGATCTCCTGCCCGTTGGCGAAAAAGGCGTCCGGCCACCCGTTCTGGTTGACGTCGAAACGATGAATGCGCTGCACCACCCCGCGCTTTGAAACATAGATGTTCTGTCCCCCGTTGCCGAACGTTCCCTGCCGGAACTCCGAAAATTCCGCATCCCCGATAAACTTTTTCACCATGTTCAATATTTCACTCCAGTTGAACCAGTCAAAAAACGATGGAAAAGACTTTCGTGCCGGAAAATCCCCCCGGAACGAAAGTCGTAAATACCGGAAAACTTATTTAGACCGGCTCAATCGAAATTGGAGACGATTACCCCATCCCCATAGCGCGAGAGCAGCTCCCGCCGGCACTTCTCCGCCGCCTCCCGGTGGCGGAAAATGTGGAACTCGCACCTCGGTTCGGTGCGGGAAATCAAATTGTAGACGCAGAAGAAACCGGCGCGTTCAATCAGCGGCAGCACCCACCCCGGACAGTGGTCGCAGTAGTGAATACACGCTCCGCCGTCGTTGTCGAGCACTTTGCCGAGACTCGGACAGGCGTTCATTTTGAGCAACAGGTAATCCTCCCCGTCTCCAAGCAGTTCCATGCCGCAGTTCTCCTCGCGGCGGATCCGCGACCAGTAGTCACGCATCGCCCGGATGCCGTCGCGGCGGAAACTCTCCAGCAGGGCGCCGCACTGTTTTTCGGCGACACGCGAAAAATAACGGGCAAGGTGTTCGGGACCGCGGCGTTCGAGATACTTGAATATCTCATTGTAGAAACGCACGAAATGATCACTCGGAATCATTTACCGGCCCCCCTCCGCCGCTTCAACCGCTGAACACAGGAGAACTCCCCGGTTTTCTCGGTCTCGATTTCAAATGGCGAACCGGCCACCAGCTCTTCGTTGAAAATCTCCGTGGCCCGGCAGAGCATCTGGTCGGGTTTGATCCCCATCGTTTCCAGATGGCGCAGAGCCGGGCACACTTTCACCGTCAGTTCCGCACCGCCGCCTCCGTCCTCCTCCAGCGACCATTCGCCGCCTTCGCGTCCGAAGTAGTATCTCCAGAACTCCAGCAGTTCGGAGGAGTCTCCCGCGCACAATTTCTCGTGCATCTGCCGGTACACTCCGGTGGCGGTGGCGCGCAGCACTTCGCGCAACGCCTCCTCCCCGTAGTTGTCCAGCAGATAATGGATCCCGACGCTGGTGGAATAATGAAAATCCCGATGCAGTTCGCCGGTGGACCGGTAACGCATTCTCAATCTTCTTCCGAGTTGTTTTCGAGTCAGGGCAGCAGATAGTGCTTGTTTTCGGCGATCACCGCGTCGATCTCACGCGAACACTCGTCGTTCAGCTTGTAAGAGAAGAAGCTGCGGGCGGTGTTGAAGATGCCGAGACGAACCATCAGCGTCTTCTGACCGGCCATCCAGCACTTGATATCCTTGCCGCCGAACACCCGGTACATCACTTCGTTCATGTGTTCCTGGCGCTGCTGCGCTTCCTCGAACTTGCCCTCCCGGCAGAGTTTGAAGATCTCCACCGCCATCGCGCCGTTGAAACAGCCGCCGCCGAGCAGCAACCCGTCATAGCCCTCGCGGAGGAAGTTCACGCAGTCGAACTCATTGCCGGTAAAGGCGTAGAGTTCGCCCCGGCGCCGGTTGCGCACTTCGAGGATCACCTTGGTGTATTCGGGCTGGCTGGCGCTGTCCTTGACCAGCATCACTTTGGGATGGCTGATGATTTTGGCGAGCGTATCGGGTTCGATCAGCACGCTTGAGAATTTGCCGCGGTTGTAGATCCCGATCGGCAGCGGGCTGGCTTCGATCACCTTGATGAAGAGCTCGTAGATGAACTCCTGCGTCGCTCCGACATGGAAGAAGGGCGGCGCGATCACAAACATATCCACCCCGGTATCCTTGTAACGCTCGATATTTTCGATCATGCGTTCGGCGGAGTTGTCGGTGATCTGCATTGCCACCGCCAGCCGGCCGCGGGAGGCGGCGGCGACACTGCGGGCGAGCACATAACGTTCGGCATCGGCGAGCCACGGCCCCTCACCGGCGGTGCCGGCGATGAACAGTCCCTTGAGCCCGAGTCTGATTTCGTGTTCGACCAGTTTGCCGACCGCATCGATGTCGACCTTTCCGCACTCGCAGAGCGGAGTGGACATCGCCGACCAGACGCCGCTGAATACCTCGGCAGTCAATTTTGAAGCCATGATTACTTCCCTCAGTGTTTCTTTGAGCTCTTTCCGGAACCGAACATTGCGGACGGAACCAGCACCCCCATCGCTCTGAAAAGATCTCTTCCTTCCCTCCGGATGCGGCGGAACTCGATCCTCCGCACCCCGATCACTCTCTGAAAAGAGCTCTTCCCCTCCGGATGCGGCGGAACTCGATCCTCCGCACCCCGATCACTCTGAAAAGAGCTCTTCCCCTCCGGATGCGGCGGAACTCATCCTCCACACCCCGATCACTCTCTGAAAAGAGCTCTTCCCCTCCGGATGCGGCGGAACTCATCCTCCACACCCCCCCCCGGAACAAATCCCGACACGCCGACCGACTTTTCCTCTCCGGAGAAGAGCGCGCCGGCTCGAACAGGCGGAACCACTCCGCCTCTCCCGCCGACATCGTATCCTCACCCGGCAAGGTTTCACCTGCCGACGCCCCCGGCTGTTACCGGAAGCCGCTGCAATGGAGTTTGCAGATCCTCATCCGAACCGGTTCACCCGAGAACCCGTTTGGTTGGTTTTTCTCCGCCGATTGCGGAAAAATTGTCTGCAATTTTTTAATTTAGCATCGACGGCAACACATTGCAAATCGTCTTGCCGTCGATGGCGTCAGCTTATTCCCCGTCGCCGGAACGCAGCACCCCGCCGGTATCGGCACTGGTCGCCGTCGCCGCGTAACGGGCGAGATAACCATGTTTGAAACGCGGCGCCGGCGCCCGCCACTTCGCACGCCGCCGCTGCTCCTCCTCCGGGGAGATCTCCAGCGTGACCGAA
>CAKUKT010000252.1 GCA_934663655.1 uncultured Victivallaceae bacterium | reverse complement strand
GCGCTGGAACTCTGCCGCCGGATGAGCGATCAGTGGCGCCGGGGGGTGGAACTGCTGCTGCCGCTGCGGGAAAGGTTCGCCAACGATCCGGCGCGGCTGGCGGACATCGGACTGGCCGAGGCGGTCGGACTTCAGATGGCGAGCACGGTCAACATGCTCGAATTTTATCGCGAACGCGAAGAGATGTTCTTCACGCGTTGCGACCGGCGACCGCGGATGCTCGAATTGCTGGAGGCGGAACTCGCCGCCACCCGGCGGATGCTGGAACTCTGCCGGGCCGATTCCCGGCTTGGTTACCATTCCGAGGCCGAGGGGTATTTGTTCTTCCCGGAGAAGCTGGAGGCGCGGGCGAAGCTGCTCGAAGAACTCCGCGACCGGGATTTTCCCCGTTTTCGTCTCGACGACGAGGTGATCGACCGGTGGACGGGCCGGACGGTGACTGGTCCGGCGGCGACAGTCGGTGTCGGTTCTCCAGGTGATGAAGTTCAGTCGCTTGGAGATTCCGGGTGCACCTGGTGTGCGTTTATCAGGGATGGGTTTCTGGTGTTCCGGCTGGACGGCTGGAAAGGGGCCCCCCTGTGTATCGAAATCGAACCCCGGCGACTCTGGCCGGTGATCCGGATAGATGTTTCGTCATCCGGGGCGTTGTCGTTGGCTGAGTTCAGTTACCGGGAAGTGCCGGAGTTATTCAGCCGGTTTGAAGGAGAGCGGCTGGAGGTCGCGCTGCCGCTGCGCCTGCTCGATGAGTTTCGCCGACCGGGATTTCCGCTCAGGGTCAATTTGCGGGGGCCGGAGTTTGCCTGGATCGCTGCGCCGCCGCCATGGCCGCACCGGTTGTTGCAGCTTGACGGCAATCCCGCTGCGCTCGGTTGGTTGTTATTTCCCGGTACGGCTACCGCCCGGTGACCGGGTGGTGATGACCGGTTACCGGTGGATAGATATTTTCGGTTTGAATCAAACAAAAACGGTCACCGGGAAAGGGCAATGCCTTTGGTGGCGGGATGGTTGGTTCCCGGTGTCCGGAGCTGAAGGGAATTCGGTTGCTGTTCCGTTCGTCAGGCGAAAAGTTTCTGATAGGCGGTGAGCTGGTAGTCGCGACACAGTTCGACGAGGATTTTCTGCAGCGGCGGCGGGATCGGAACGCCGGTGCCGGCACGTTCACATTGTGTGAGGTACTCCTTTTCACCGGCGGTGTAGATCCGGCCATGACCCGGCGCCTTGCGCGAAGCGCGCAGGGCACGCAGAATTTCTCCCGTCGTCCGCTTGAACTCCTCCAGCCCGGAGAAGGCTTCGACATTGATGGCAATGAAGAAGTGACCGAGCCGGTAGGGCTGCTTCTCTCCGGACGCGGAAAATCCGCTCAGCGCCCGGAGAAAATTTCCCTGCTGCAACGCCGCGCTGAGAATTTCCACTACGGTCGCATATCCGTAACCTTTGTAACCGGCATGTTCCTCGCCGATGCCGCCGAGCGGGGCCAGCGCGGCCTGGCCGTGCAGCAGGTCTTCCAGAATCTGATGGGTATCGGTACGGTCGTTGCCGTTGACGTCGATCACCCAGCCGTGGGGAATGTCTTTATTCATCCGGTCGTAGACTTCGATCTTGCCCCGCTGAGATACCGAGGTGGCGCAATCGAGGAAAAAGGGAAACTCCTCGTCGGTGGGCATCACAAAGGTGAGGGGGTTGGTACCGAGCATGTTGTCCACTCCGAAGGTCGGCGCCGTCGACGGGCGGGCGTTGGTGCCGATGATTCCCACCATGCCGTTTTCGGCCGCCATGAGTCCGTAGTAGCCGGCGATGCCGAAATGGGTGGAGTTGCGCACCGCGGTCATCCCCATGCCGTATTCGCGCGCCTTGTCGATGGCGCACTGCATCGCTTCGCGGGCGATGACCATTCCCATCCCGTCGTGGCCGTCGATCACCGCGGTGGTCGGGGTGGTGCGCAGGTATTCGATCCGGGTGACCGGCTGTTGGATTCCGGCGCGGAGCCGGTCGATGTAGATCGGTTTGAGGCGGCCGACACCGTGGGAATCGATACCGAGCCGGTCGGCGCAGATCAGTACATCGGCGCAGATTTCCGCGTCCGCGGGAGGGACGCCGGCGCCGATGAAAATATCGCGCATCAGCGCTTTCAAAGTGGCAAAATCGATGTAAATATTTTCGGTCATGATTAATTTGCTCCTCTGTTATTTTGCGGATCGCGACCGGAAGCGGAAGCTGTGCCGATCCGTCCGGCGGCCGCGGTGATGACATCAGCGGCGTTGGTGGTGATGAAATCAACTCCGATGGAGACGGCGCGTTCGAAACTTGCTGGTTCATCGGGAGCCCAGACATCCACTTTGAGGCCGAGGTGATGGTAATGAGCGACCAGTTCGGCGGTGGCGTCGAGGTGCCAGAGGCCGATCCGGCGGATCATCCGGAAGTAGTCATCCCGTTCGGTTTCGGACATGCCGGTGGGTTCGAAGCCGTGCAGTTCGAGATTCGGTTCGAAGTTTTCGGCAAAGCGGAGCATTTCGGGGTGAAAGCTGATGATCGAACAGTTGTGCAGGTAGTTCCGTCTCCGGAGTTCCCGCAGTGCGGCTTCGGCGCATTCCGGATTGTTCTCCTTGAGTTCAACGCAGAGAAACAGTCCCGGCCGTTTGCGTTCGACGAGGTCGAGAAGTTCGTTGAATTCCGGGATCCGGGTGCCGGCGAACCGCGGGGATTTCCAGGCGCCGAAGTCGAGGGCTTTCAATTCCGCAAGGGTTTTCTCCCGGACCGGACCGCGACCGTTGCTGCAGCGTTCGAGGGTATCGTCATGGGTGACGACGATCCGTCCGTCCCGGGTCGGGTGCAGATCAAATTCGATGGCATCCACCGGCAGTTCGAGGGCGCGTTCAAAGGCGGGGAGGGTATTCTCCGGAAAAGTCGCGGAAAGACCGCGGTGGGCAACGATGAAAGGGTGGCGACTCATAGATTGCTCCTTCGCTTAAATGAAACCGTCGGAAATCCGGTGTTTACGGCCGTCCAAATTCCGACCACGGAGGATTAACCGGCGCGCCCTGATTCAAAATTGCGTCCATGTGCATGAGCAGCGGAAAGCTTTTCAGTTCGACTTCGCCGCGGGCGGCCCGGATCCGCAGGGCTTCGGCGGCGCGGGTGATGATCGCCACCGCCTCGAGGGTAACGCCGTTCATCACCTTTTTCACTTCCGGGAAGGTGAGGCCGCGGCCGAGCAGCGTGCCGAGCCGCCGGGTCCGGCCGCCGAAAACGGTGACATAGAGGTCGCCGGCGCCGGGGATGGCGCCGGCGAAATCGCCGTTGCCGCCGAGCAGCTGAATCAGTCGCCGCATTTCCAGACAGCTCTGCGCAAAGAGCGCCGCCTGGGGATTGTAGACCGGATTATGATCCGGCGCCCCGGTGGTGGCGGTTCCGCGCATATCGTCCGCGCCGGTGATGCCCTTTTCCCGTTCCGCCATGCCGACGGCAAGTGAGACGCCGAGTGCATAGGCGTTTTTCATCGCCACGGCGCATTCGACGCCGATGACGTCGTTGGTCGGGCGCAGGTGATAATAGTCGGTTTCAAGCATGGCCGCGGTTCGCTCGGCCGCTCCCGGATCGGCGGAGACGAAGTGAACCAGGGTGTGACGGCGGGCCATCAATTCAAAACAGATGCACGGGCCGCCGACGGCGACGAAGGTGAGGCCGGGACGAAGCGCCTTCCATTTTTCCGGGAAGGTCACGAGTTCTCCGCGTTCCCCGAGTTCCATGCCTTTGGTGATCGAGAGCACCGTCAGGCCGTCGCGCAGACGGGGCAGTACCTCGGCGGTGAACCAGTCGATGCCGAAGCTGCTCACTCCGCAGATCACCAGTTCACAGCCGGTGAGCGCCTGGTCAACCGCGGAGAATTGATACGCCCGGACTTCTGCAGGCATATCGGCGCGCAACGTCGGATGGCGCCCGGTATTCTGGATCGAAGTGATGATTTCCGTGTCCAGCGGGGTCCCGACCAGGCGGACCTCACAGCCGCGATCGACGGCCGGGCGGCTCATTGCCGAACCCATCATGCCGGCGCCGATAATGGTGACAATGCTCATAAATGCTCTCCTTACTGAATCTTCCTGAGTGGTATGCGGGTTCCGCAATCCGGAACCGGCGTTTTTTTTGCTGCAGTTAAGGTATGCGCAGAAAAAACTTTATTCAATCACTTTTTGAGAAAAAAAAGCCACTTTTCAGCCCGATTTTCAGATAAAATGCTCATTTGCGCATTTTTCTGATTGATATTTGCTTTTTTTAAATTATATTCTGTGGA
>CAKUKT010000251.1 GCA_934663655.1 uncultured Victivallaceae bacterium | reverse complement strand
GGTTAATCCGGGAGCGCGCCCGTTCGGCATCGGTCAGCACTGCATCAATTTCCATACCTACGACTGGAACGGCATGCGGCGGGGCGATGGTTGTTTTGTGCTGATTCAGTACACCATCCGCGGCCGCGGCGAACTCTCTTTCCGTGGAGAAACCCTGTCGGTTCCCCCCGGGTGCGCGATGCTGCTGGCGATTCCGGAGGAACACCGCTATTATCTGCCGGAAAGTTCCGATTACTGGGAAGTTCTCTACATCAATCTTTCCGGTGACGAGGCTCACCGGATCATACTCGAATTGCGCGAACGTTATGGAGCAGTGGTGGATCTCGGAATGGATTCACCGGTGATGGAGGTCATCGCCGAACAGCTGCTCGACGCCAATTCCCCGGAAGACTCCCCCTCCTCTTCTCTGTGCGGCAACACGCTGCCGGACGGCGCCCGGCTTCCGGACCGCATCGACGTCACCGACGCTTATTCGGCAGGGATCTTCGGTTACCGGGTGCTGATGATGCTCGCCGACGAACTCGAAAACCGCCGCACTCCCAACCGCCGCCCGGAATTTCTCGACCGGGTGATGGAATATTGCCGAACCCGCCTCGACCGGGAAATATCCATCGACGATCTGGCCGCCGAAGCGGGATGCAGCCGCTGGCATCTCGCCCGCGTATTCAAGCAGCATTTCGGAGTGCCGCCGCTGACCATGCTCAACCAGCTGCGACTGAAGCTCGCATTTCAGCTGCTGCGAAGCGAACAACTTTCCGTCAAGGAGGCGGCGCTGCGCTGCGGTTTTGCCGACACCAGTTATTTTGTGAAGGTGTTCCGTTCCCATTACGGATTCACGCCCGGATCACTGCTGGAGAGGAAACGCTGACCGACAGGTTTCGATATCCGGATCGTTGTTCGCGAAAAAAGCGCCGACCGGCGCTCCGGACTCACAACTCGGGGCCGAACAATATCCGGTCCCGAAACATAATCGCCGCCCCCCGGGCAGTGTCGGCCGGCCCGGAAAGCGCTTTTTCAATCCGCAGTCCCCGCACCGCCTCGGCAAAACAGTTGAGCGTCAACGCGCGACGCACCGAACTGATCAACAGATCTCCGAGTCCGGTCAACTCCCCGCTGAGTACAATCATCTGCGGATTCAACAACGCAACCACCGTCGAAAGCGCCAGTCCGACTCCGGCGCACACTTCGTCAGCGATGATACCGGCGGCTTTGTCGCGCGGCACCGCCGCCACCAGTTTTCCCAGAGAGAAATTTTCCGGATCAAGTTCCGTCTTGACTCCGCCGGCCCGCAACGCCGCAATCCGGCGCCGGATCCCATCCTCTCCGGCGACCACCTCCAGACAGCCGCGGCTCCCGCAATGGCAGATCTCCCCGCCGGGAGCCACCACCACATGACCGATTTCCATGCCGTGACCGGTCGAACCGATGAACAACTTGCCGCCCCGGATAAAGCCGCCGCCGATTCCCCCATCCATGCCGAGGTGAAAAAGTGAATCCGGAGAATCCGGCAGACGCAGCAGATACTCCATCCGGGTTTTGATCTGCTCCTCCGGCCAGAGGCGGACCGGCAGTTTAAATTCGCCGGTGAGCCATTCGGCGGTGGCGAGATTCTCCCATCCCGGCACGTTGACCGCACGCAGGGAAATTCCTTTTTCGGTATCGACCACTCCGGGATCGGCGAAACCGATGCCGGAGACCAGTTGCCAATCCGATCCGGAGGCTTCGCGCAGCGCGCTCAACACCCGGGCGATCTCCCGGCGGGCATCGGCGAAGCTCCGGCGCGGGGCGGCGATTTCGCGTTCGACCACGATATTTCCGGCGGCATCAACCACCACGCCGACGGTCCGGCGCAGTTGCAGGTCAACCCCGGCGAACCAGCAGTGACCGGGATTGCACTCCAGAACCGGGGAACGCCTTCCGGTACGACCATCACGGCGTCCCGGTTCCTGAAGCCAGCCCTCCGCCTTCAGCGCGTCAACCGCCGCCAGCACCGAAGCAGCCCGGGCGCCGGTTTCGGCGATCAACTCCGGACGGGTGGCCGGACCGGAATGAAGAATCCGGCGAAGTATCCGGTTGGCAAGCTCACAAACCCGTTTCAATTTTCATTTCAGTTTGAGTACGTCCCGCATATCGTACATTCCCGGCGCGGCCGAAGCGAGGAATTTCGCCGCCCGCAGGGCGCCGCGGGCGAAAGTGTCCCGACTCGAAGCACGATGGGTAAGTTCCAGTCGTTCGCCGTTGATCGCGAAAATCACCGTATGGTCGCCGACCACGTCGCCGCCCCGCAGTGAATGCATACCGATCTCCCCCCGGGTCCGCGCGCCGGGAATACCGGAACGACCATGTCGAAGCGCCGTATCAACATCCAGCGACAGCTCGTCGCAGACCACTTCCGCCAGCGTCATGGCGGTGCCGGAGGGAGCGTCTTTTTTCTGGTTGTGGTGCATCTCGACGATCTCCACGTCGTACTCCGGTCCGAGCACCCGCGCGGCTTCGCCGACCAGCTTGAAAAGCAGATTGACGCCGACGCTCATATTGCTCGCCAGCAACACCCGGCCGCCCCCGGCGGCCAGCCGTTGAAGTTCCTCGCGATCCGCGGCCGGAAGCGCGGTGGTTCCGATCACCACCGCGAGACCGGCGGCAATCGCTTCCCTGGCCCGTTCGATAACTCCGGCGGTGGCGAAGTCGATCAACACCTCCGCACCGGCGGGTACCGGCGACAGCGTGCCCCGGATCGCCACCCCGTTGGCCCCGCAGCCGGCGACTACACCGCTGTCGGAACCGATACCGGGATATTGCGGATACTCCACCGCTCCCACGACTTCAAGTTCCGGATCCGCAGCTGCCGAATTGATCAGCATCCGCCCCATACGTCCGGCTGCGCCGGCGATGATGATATGGATTTTTGACATTTGTCTCTTCTCTCGTTTTTGACTGGGATGTTTTTGTCAGGTTGCATTGATAATATAACCGGCGCTCCCGGCTTTGGCAAATGGCGGATGCGTATAAAAAAAAGTTTCCCCGGTTACCGCGGCCGGAGCAGATTGAAAAACGGTTCCGGTGGTGGTAGATTATCCGCGTGACGCGGGGCCGGTGGTCAATGACCCCCCCTTTACGTTCCCGCTTCAGCAACCATTTTCCCGGAAACTTTTTATGGATAGAAAAGCTGTTCTCAACCTTGCACATCTTCAATTAACCCGCCGTTGCAATCTGCGCTGCAAATTCTGCGGTCAGTGGGGCGAACACGGTTTTATGCGTTCGGGCGGTTCCGTCCGGGAACTTACCACCGATGAATGGTTGGCGGTGGCCGAAGATATCTGCGAAACAGCCGGAGAAGAGGTGAGGTTCACCATCTGGGGCGGAGAGCCGCTGCTCTCCGAGTCGCTCCATCCGGTGTTGAAAAAGATCCGCGAACTCGGATCAACCGCCGGTCTGGTCACCAACGGCGTGCTGCTCGGCGCCAACGCCCGGAAACTCGACGGCGGGATTGACACCCTGTTTCTCTCCATCGACGGCATCGGCGCCACTCACGACCGGATTCGCGGCGTTCCGGGAGTTTACGAACGGGCGATCGCAGGCGCAGCCGCGCTCCCGCCGTCGATCAAGGTGGTGGCGATGACGGTGATCTGCGATGACAATATCGGCGAAATCGAACGCCTGCCGGATACACTGGCCGCCAGGATTCCCAATCTCGCCTCCTGCATAATTTCCCATCAGATGTTCATGAGCGATTCCGGATGCCGCAATTACCGGCAGGTGCTGAACGAGCACTTCGCATTCGCCGCCGGACGCGCCGACGCCTGGCGGCGGGAAGGCTTCGGCGCGCTCCCCGGCGCGGCGGCTGACCTGTGCGAACGCATGCAAAAACGCCATTGGCCGGTGCCGATCCGCTTCGGACCGCCGCTCACTCCCGCGGAAATCATCCGCTGGTACAACTCTGATGACGCGATCGCCGAACCACGCTGCGTATTGCCCTGGCGCCATCTGAGCGTCCGCGCCGATGGAGAAGCCGATTTCTGCGTCGATTTCGATGATTTTTCACTCGGTTCGGTGAAAACCGAATCGGTGAAATCGCTTTTTTATGGCGAACGTGCCGAAAAATTCCGCCGGCTGATCGCCGCCGCCGCCCTGCCCTGCTGCCGCCGCTGCGTCTGGAATTTTCAGCCGGAACCGACTCCCGATTGATATGCCCGCGGCGACATTCCGAAATATTTTCGGAAACGCCGGGAAAAATAGAAGCTGTCCCGGAAACCGCTGGCAGCCGCCGCCTCCGCGATCGTCGGTCCCGGCGTTGCCCGCAAC
>CAKUKT010000250.1 GCA_934663655.1 uncultured Victivallaceae bacterium | reverse complement strand
TCGTCATTATTATTGCCCGCCAGCTCACCTGCCAGTAGAGCGCCAGGCCGACGGTAATCGACGTCGCCACCACTCCCACTGACCAGAAGGAGTGGGAAAAGTTGATGTAACGCCCGGGTTCGTCGTTTTCGTGCAGATCCTGAACGACCGGGGTGGCCAGCCCCTCGATGACGCCCTCACCGAGCCCCGCCGCCGCCAGCGCGATGAAAAGCACTCCGTAAACCGGGGCGAGGGCGGCAAGAATGATTCCCACTCCCATCAACGCGATGGCGGCGCCGATCGAGATCCGTTTCCCCCAGCTGGCGGCGATGAATCCGCAGCCGAGCATGGAGACGACCATCATCAGACTGCGACCGATCTGCAGGGCGCCGCCGGCGCCCTGACCGCCGTCTTCCAGCGGAAACCCGAGGCCGTTCCCGAGTTCGACGAGCACCATCGGCACCGCCATCGAACAGGCGGCGTAGGCGATGAAACCGGCGAACGCCGCGTAATCGTAGCGTCCGAAAACCATTTTGGAGGTGCTCATCCGGGTTATTTTCCTGTTTTACGCAGTTCGGTACGGCGGATCTTACCGCTGATGGTTTTGGGGAGCGAAGAGACAAATTCGATCACCCGCGGATATTTGTAGGGAGCGGTGTGATGTTTGACATACTCCTGAATCTCATGGATGAGCTCTTCCGAAGGTTCTTTCGCGGCGGTCAGCACAATCACCGCCTTCACCAGCTGGCCGCGGATTTCGTCCGGAACGCCGATGACAGCGCATTCGAGCACGTAGGGCAGTTCCATGATCACGCTCTCCACCTCGAAGGGACCGATCCGGTAGCCGGAGGACTTGATCAGATCGTCCACCCGTCCGACATACCAGAAATAGCCGTCCTCATCCTGCCAGGCGGTATCGCCGGTATGGAAGCGCCCGTCCTGCCAGACTTCGGCAGTGCGCTCTTCGTCGGCGTAGTAGCCGAGGAAAAGGCCGCACTGGGAATTATCGCGTTCGGCGCGGATCACGATTTCGCCGACTTCGCCGGGTTTGACGGGCATGCCGTCATGATCGAGCAGTTCGACATGATACTGCGGCGAAGCCTTGCCCATCGAACCGGGTTTCGGATTGGTGCCGGCGAGGTTGCCGATGACCAGGGTGGTTTCGGTCTGGCCGAATCCTTCCATCAGCTTGAGGCCGGTGGCACGCTGGAACTGATAGAATACTTCGGGATTGAGCGCCTCTCCGGCGATCGAAGCGTGCTTGATGCTCGAAAGATCGTATTTGTTGAGATCCTCCTTGATGAAGAACCGGTACATCGTCGGCGGCGCGCAGAAGGAGGTGATCTGGTATTCCGCGAAAAGTCCGAGAATGTCCGCCGCGTGGAAGCGGTCGAAATCGTAGACGAACACCGCGCATTCGCTGAACCATTGTCCGTAGAGTTTGCCCCACAGCGCCTTGCCCCAGCCGGTATCCGAGATGGTGAGATGAAGTCCGCCCGGTTCGACACACTGCCACCAGCGGGCGGTGACGATATGGCCGAGTGAATAGGTGTGGCTGTGAACCGCAAGTTTCGGATAGCCGGTGGTGCCGCTGCTGAAGTACATCAGCGCGGGATCGGAGGCCCGCAGATCCGCCGGACGCGGGAAGATATCGCTGTAACGCGGCAGTTCCCGTTCGAGGTTGTGCCATCCCGGGACATCGTCGCCGACGGCGATTTTAAGGGTCAGCGTCGGACTACTGGCTCCGGCTTCATCGATGGTGGCGGTTACCTCGGGATCGGCGACGGCGACGATCGCCTTGACGCCGGCGGCTTTGAAGCGGTATTCGAAGTCCTTGGCCTGGAGCTGGTGGGTCGCGGGAATCGCGACCGCGCCGATCCGGTGCAGGGCGTTGATCAGGAACCAGAATTGATAGTGACGCTTGAGCACCAGCATCACCCGGTCGCCTTTGACGATGCCGAGCGACGCCAGCAGATTGGCAGCGCGGGCCGAACCGCGGGCGATGTCGCCGAAACTGAAATCGCGGCGGTTGTGATGGTGGTCGAGCCAGACCATGGCCCGTCGGTTCGGTTTTTCGGCGGCCAGGACGTCGAGAACATCGTAGGCGAAGTTGTAGTTCTCCGGATAATGGAACTTGATATCCTGCAGATGGCCATCGGCGTCGATCGTCTCCTCGATGAAGCGGTGGCAGATCAGTTTTTCGCTCGGGGTGGCGGTTTCTCCGGAGGAGACCGGTTCCACCCGGACCGGAGCTTCGCCTTCGCCGCGGATGACGATGGCGAGAAATTCGCAGCCGTCGGTAGTGGCGGCAACCATGCCGTGCGGGTGTCCGGAATCATAGAAGACGCTGTCGCCGGGATTCAGGAGCTCGATCTTGTCGTCGAGCTGAACCCGGAGGCTGCCGGAGAGCACGTAATCGAATTCCTGACCGGTGTGGGTGGAGAGTGATATCGGCAGGGATTCATCCTGATAATCCGCCTTGACCACGAAGGGTTCGGCCTGGCGGTGCTTGAGCAGCGGGGCCAGATGGCGGTATTCGAACTCCTCGCGCCGCTTTATCGGCATGCCGCCGCCGTTGCGGGTGAGGGTGTAAAAGGAAAGTTTCGGGGATTCTCCGAGCACCAGCTGGCTGATATCGACGCCGAAACGTTCGGCGCAGTGGTAGATGAAGGAAAATGAACAATCGACTTTTCCTTCCTCGTGGGCGATGTATTCCGCTTCGGTGACGCCGGTGATCCGCGCCATTTCCGCGGTGGTGATTTCAAGAACCTGCCGTATCTCGCGGATGCGGCTGCCGATGGAGTTGCCGGGGTTTTCCGTTTCCATAATATGTTGTTGATCGGTTGGGTTGTTTATTTGGTTGACAGGCGATGAGAAATATTCATTGCGTCGGGATATTCTCCGTCAGTGCCGCACCGTTTTCGGTGTTGCTTTCCCGGTAGCTTTCCGGTGACCGGCGGGTTGCGGTTGCCGGAGACCTGGAGAAGCGATTACCGTCCGGAAATATTTCTCATCAAGCCGGTAAAATTATTATTATAATATAGTCCAACTGGGAGTTATTTGCAAGTGGCAGTTGAGGCTGGCTTGTAAACGGGGGGATTTGAAGCTATATTATTAATTTAAGTATGGTTGTATCCGCGTGGTGTTTGGTTTGCCGTTCCGGTAGCGGGTGCTTCGGTGTCATACAGATGGAGATGGTGGTCAGAACCATGATAAAATGTGTCGCTTTTCCGCGTGCCGCGCTGATCGGTAATCCGTCCGATGGGTATCATGGCAAAACGATCGCTTTCGTGTTCCGGAACTTTTCCGCCGAGGTGCTGCTTTACGAGAGTCCCGAACTCGAATTGCTGGCCAATCGGCGAGACAACAATGTGTTTTCCGGACTGGACGCGCTTTACGAGGATATCCGGATTTACGGTTATTACGGAGGCATCCGGCTGCTCAAGGCCGCCGTGAAAACCTTCTGCGAATATTGTCGCAATCACGAGATCCATCTGGACGGACGGAATTTCACGATGCGCTATTCGAGTACGATTCCGAACCGGCTCGGATTGGCGGGGTCGTCGGCGATCATCACCGCGGCAATGCGGGCGATGTTTGATTTTTACGGGCTTTCGATCGAACCCGGAGAACTGGCCAACATTGTGTTGGCGACGGAACGCGATGAGTTGGGTATTCCCGCCGGTTTGCAGGATCGGGTGGCGCAGGCGTACAATACGCCGGTGTACATGGATTTCAACGCCGACTTCATGCGCGAGCATGGCGTCGGCGATTATCGGCGGATCGAAATTCCCCCGGAACTGCCGCTCTTTGTCGCCTATCGTACCGATCTGGCCGAGGGTTCGGAAATCCTGCACAGCCGGCTGCGCGACGATTACGAAGCGGGGGTCCCGGCGGTGCTGGCGGCGATGCGGGAGTGGGCTGATTTGACGGAAAAGATGCGGATTGCACTGGACACCGGAGATTTTGCGGCGGTTCCGGAATTGATCAACCGCAATTTTGATTTGCGCTGCGAGGTCTGCCGTTCGTCGGTGAGTGAACGCAACCGGCGGATGGTGGAGTTGGCGCGTGGAGTCGGGTGTTCGGCCAAGTTCACCGGTTCGGGCGGAGCGATCATCGGGACTTATGAGGACGAGGGGATGTTCGAACGGTTGCGGAACCGGCTCGGCGGACATGATATCACGGTGATCAAACCGGAAATCGTCCGGGATGGGGGCGAAAGATGAAGGTGCGCAAAGCGGTGGTGCCTGCGGCTGGATTCGGTACCCGGATGCTGCCGTTTACCCGGGCGGTGCCGAAGGAACTGGTGCCGTTGCTGGCCAAGCC
>CAKUKT010000249.1 GCA_934663655.1 uncultured Victivallaceae bacterium | reverse complement strand
CACGCCGCCGTGGAAAGATGGCGACGTACCCGATGTCCGCAACTACGGCGGTCTGGAGGGGATATCCGGCATGCGCAAACTTTTCGGAGAACTGCTCGGGATCTCTCCCGATTCGATCATTGTCGGCGGCAACTCGAGCCTCAATCTGATGTACGATGCAATCGCGCGGCTGTGGATTTTCGGCGCTCCCGGGTACACTCCCTGGAGCCGTGAAAAGCAGGTTCGCTTTCTCTGCCCCGTCCCCGGTTATGACCGCCATTTCGCAGTTACGGCAGAATTTGGTATCGAAATGATCAATGTTCCGATGACCTCCGAAGGTCCGGATATGGATGTGGTAGAAAAACTGGTCGCCGATGATCCGACGATCAAGGGGATCTGGATTGTGCCGTTCTATTCCAATCCCGAGGGCATCTGCTGTTCGCAGCGGACGGTGGAACGCCTCGGCGCGATGAAGTGCGCCGCACCGGATTTCCGGATCTTCTGGGACAACGCCTACGGGGTGCACCGCCTGTACGAAGACGAACCGGAACATTTTCCGGATATCTTCGCAGCCTGTGAAGCCGGCGGCAATCCCGACCGGGTGTTATATTTCTTCTCGACCAGCAAGATCACCTTCCCCGGCGCCGGCGTCGCCATGGTCGCGGCCAGCCCCGCCAACCGTGCGGAAATTCTGCGCCGGATGAAGATCCAGACCATCAGTCACGACAAGATCAATCAGTTGCGGACCCTGCGCTTCCTGCGCGATCCCGCCGGAGTCAGAGAGCAGATGCGTCGGCTCGCGGCGGTGCTCCGCCCGAAATTCGAAACGGTAGCAACGATCCTGAATGAAGAGCTCGGCGGGAGCGGTCTCGCTTCGTGGAGCAATCCCCGCGGCGGTTATTTCGTCTCTCTCGACACCCTTGACGGCTGCGCAATGGAAACCGTTCGGCTCGCCCGGGAGGCCGGAGTCACGCTCACCGGCGCCGGCGCCACCTTCCCCTACGGCAAGGATCCCCGCGACCGCAATATCCGGATCGCGCCGAGTTTCCCGCCGGTGGCGGAACTCGAGGTGGCAATGCGTTTGCTCTGCGTCTGTATCAAAATCGTCGGCATCCGCAAGCTGCTTCAGAAATAGCGCCGGAATCGTTTTCCGTACTCATCCCCTGCCCCCGTCCGGTCAGCGAGAAATCCGCCGGCAAGGAGGCCGGGGATCTTTGTTTGCAGAAGCACTCTACCGGACGGTGGCTGCATTGATTACATTCTCCATGGCCTGACGATTTGCCCGATAACCCTCTTCCCGCGGATCAAGTTCCTCCGCCCGGCGGAAACACGCCAATGCGCCGGACAAATCGTTCCGATTCGCACGGAAAACGCCGAGCAGATTCCACGCCGGAGCAAAAAAACGGTCGTCTTCGAGGGCGTTCCGGCATTCGCTTTCCGCACCGGCGAAATCGCCCCCGGCGCTGAGGAAACGGGCAAAATTGTAGTGCCCGGAAGCATTTTCCGGAGCGAGTT
Organism: uncultured Victivallaceae bacterium; assembly: GCA_934663655.1. Taxonomy (GTDB): domain Bacteria; phylum Verrucomicrobiota; class Lentisphaeria; order Victivallales; family Victivallaceae; genus UBA1784. Next base: position 2,868 of record CAKUKT010000249.1, on the reverse strand, counting down.
CCAGTGCGCGGACAAACTCCGCCCGCGCCTCCTCCTCCCGTCCCGGTTCGCCTCCCAGCAGCACGCCGAGGTTGAGGTGGGCCTCGTGGCGATCCGGTTCACGGGAAATCGCCGACCGGTAATATGCTTTTGCAGCGGCGCGTTTTCCCTGTCTTTCCGCGATGATCCCGAGCAGATTGTCGAAGCGGGCCGGATCATCAATCCGGGCGGCGGCAAATCTGAGCAGATCCTCGGCAAGAGCGGTTTTTCCTTTGTACAACGCGGCCTCTCCGTAAAGCGAGGCCGCTTCCGCCCGGTTGGAGCGGTGAAAGGTAAACCCGAAGATGCCGGCAAATCCGATTGCGAATACCGGCAGAAACCAGTATCGACGCCAGTTGAAAACCGTTATTCCCGACGCGGCAAACACCAGAACCGGCACCATCATCATCTGCCGGTAACGTCCGGAAGTTACCGTCAGAAGCTGAATCAGAAAAAACGCGGCGAAGAGCAGAAACAGGTGACGGCTCCGCCATCGTTCACCGGGAGTACACCACCTCCGCCAGCCGCCGATCGCCGCCATAAAAAACAACGGAATGGTGAAAAAGCGCCCGAAAAACACCAGATCAGTATAACAGACCAGCTCGCCGGGATCGGCTCCGGAAATCAACTCATTGACAGCGAAAATCCGGGGAATTTTTTTCAGGTAGAGGCGGCAGCCGTGCAACGGTTCGGCAATCCAGAATTGAGCGGCGCGTCCGAGCCATATCCGGTTGACTCCGACCCCGCGTTGTACTGCCTCACGTTCTGCTTCGGCGTGAAGTTGCCGCCATCTGAACCCGGGACGCAGCCAGCAGCCGCCGGTGGATTCTGGATTATTGCCGAGCCAGATGTTGAACCCGCTGTTGGCCTGAAGGCCAACCGGACGGCCGTAGTGAACACTTTTGACGACGATCGACGGCAGCAAAACAAGCGTTATCCCGGCCACCATCAGCAGCGCGGAACGATACCGACGCCGCCAGCACAAATACAACACCTCCACGACACCGGCCGCCAGTGCCATTCCGTGAACCAGAGCGGCAACTCCGAGCACCACCCCGGAAGCGGTGAGCCGGAGGGGACGCCGGCCATTCTCCACCCCGCGACCGGAAATCAGCAGAAGAAATCCGGTGAACAACGGCAACAGCAACGATTCCGAAATCAGTTCCGCCTGATGAAAAAACAACACCGGATAGAACATCGCCAGCGCCAGAAACCAGCGGCGCACCCGCTGCGAAACGCCGAACCTGCCGAGCACATACTCCAATATGAGCCAGCTGCACCAGTTCAACAACAGCTGGATCAAACGGACAAACGGTATCGAGAACCCGCCGATCCAGTAGAGAAAAGCCAGAAAAAATGGGTAAATCGCTCCGTGAATTTCCGGTTGAGTCGGGAACAATCGCCCATTGAGGATTTCCCGGGCGCGGGCGTCGTATTCCAGGACGTCCGCTCCCAGCGCCAGATCGAAATTCAACGCGCTGGAAAATTCCCGCAGATATTCGAGGCGCAACAGCAACCCGGCCAGGGCCAGAACCACCGTGACAGCATCAATGCTTCGAAGCTTTCCGGCGAGGCTGCGCCACCGGGATTCGGGAGGGGCGCCACGATCAATTTCAGCGCGGGGGGAAATCAAATTCATGTTCAAGGAGATCGCCGATCCTTTTGATCGCTTTTTCCTCATCCGGCCCCTCAACCCGGAGCAGGCCTTCGGAACCGCAGGTGAGTCCGAGGGAGATCAAGGCCAGCATACCGGTGAGTTCCGCCTCGCTGCCGGAAGAGACGATTTCGAACTTGTGAAACGGGAACTCCTGCTTGATCGTGTTGAGAATCACACTCGACGGACGACAATGAATCCCGGCGGCGTTGCGAACCTTGAAAATGCGTTCCTTCATTTTCTCTCCCGATTTCGGTGTTTACTGACCGGAAACAAATGATCTGTATCCGTGATCTCCGCCGCAGAAAAAGCTCGCCCGCGCCGGAGGAATTTCCTTGTCAAGTCACGCCATGCTCCAACACCACGAACCGCGCTCGCCAGCCGACAACGCCGGCACCGGATTCTCCGTTTGACAAGCGCAACCACGATACTGGAACCGCAGCAAATACTCCACTTGTCGTTCCGAAACCGCCCGGTTACCGGGTTCCTGTTGCGGCGCCCCCTGCCCGCACCCCGATTCGTCATTAACCGGATTCAAACGATCGCCCGGTTCGAAGGACGCAATTCTACCCGCGTTGGAGCTGGCGCTTGATCTGGGCCACCGTACGCCGGAAATTCTCATCGGTGCCACAGAGCCGCGGCACCTGCTTGCCGGCATGCAGAATCGTCGCATGATCACGCGCAAACGCCTCGCCGATCTCATTACTCGAACGACTGGTCAATTCCCGCGCCAGATACATCGCCACCATTCTCGGTTCGGCGATATTGCGGGTGCGCTTCTTGCCCAGCAGATCGGCAATCGAAACTCCGAACGCACCCGCAACCGTCCTCTGGATCTGCTCGATCGATATATCCCGGGCCGCGCTTTCCTGGGCGAGCTGCGCCTGGAGCAGCGCCTCGGCATCCTCCAGCGTGAACCGATTGTTGCCACTCATCGATGCGTGTACGGATAAACGCATGAATGCACCTTTAAGTCGACGAACGCTCGAAGCGATATTGGAAGCGAGAAATTCAAGAAATTCATCCGGAAGCGGCGAATCAGTAAGCATCTCTTTACGCCACATCCGTAAAATCACCAGGCGGGCCTCATATTCAGGCATGCAGATCTCGGAGATCATTCCCGATTCAAACCGGGTGGTCAGACGGGTGTCGATGTCATGGATTTCACACGGCTGACGGTCGCTGGTGAACACAAT
>CAKUKT010000248.1 GCA_934663655.1 uncultured Victivallaceae bacterium | reverse complement strand
GGCTTGATCAACGCACCGAAAGAGCCGTGGAATTTCAACGGAACCCCATGTTTCTCGGCCAGTTTCAACATCCGGCGCATAAATTCTCCGCCGTTACGGTTCACCACCTCCGCCACATTGCTCCGTTCCATGACCGCCAGCGTCGCAAGCGCCGCCACCGAACCACAGCGTTCCGTCCAGTAGGTGCTGCTGATGAACGCCCGCTCGGCCCCCTGCATAGCTTTGCGGGTGCCGATAACCGCGCCGATCGGATGACCATTGCCGAGCGCCTTCGCAAAAAGCGCCATATCCGGAACCACCTTGTACTTCAGATGCAGACCGCCGAAAACAAAGCGCCAGCCGCTGGTGATTTCATCAAAGATAAGCAGGATTCCCCGCCTGGTACATCCACTGCGGATATGTTCGAGGAAACCGGGAGCCGGGTCATCGTGTCGGGCCGGTTCCATGACAATCGCCGCGAGCCGATCGCCGTACTCGGCCATCAGCCGGTCAAAACCGGCGAAATCATCGAAATTAAAGGTCAGCGTCGTCCCCCGCAACTCCCGCGGCACTCCCCAGGGATTCATCCCCGGCAGCAGCTTGCCCATCGACTCGTCGTCGCTGCCGAGATTGCAGGCGATATACCAGTCACTCCAGCCGTGATATCCGCAGACCGCCACCAGCGATTTGTCGGTGGTGGACCGGGCGATCCGCACTGCGATCGCCGCCGTCTCTCCGCCGGTCCGGGCGAACCGCACCTGTTCCGCCCAGGGGTGAATTTCGCAGAGCCGGTCGGCCAGTTCGACCTCCTCGTAGCTGTTGAGCGTGGTCATCGAACCGGAACGCACCGCCTTCATCACCGCCTCGCTGACCTCCGGATGCGCATATCCAAGCAGACACGCGCCAATTCCGCAGGTGGAGAAATCGTAGAACCTGCGGCCGTCGTAATCGACCAGCTCGCAACCATGCGCCTCCCGGTAATACGGGGGCCATACTCCCGGCGCGGCCAGAGCCGGATTTTTGCTGAGCAGCTGGGTGCCGCCACCGGGAAAACGATCTTTGGCATGGAGAAACAATTCCTGATTATTCATCTTCTGATCACCGCTCCTTCCAGTAAAATTCAGCAGGTTGATTTCAGGAAACTTCCGGTCCGGGAAGCGTTTTGTTATAAGATATCATGCGTTTTAATTAAATTCAAGCAATATTTTGCAGAAAAACCTATAATTATATTTCAACCGTAATTTCAATACGCACTTGAAAAAAAACGGGGTGGAATTATATTCCGGAGACGACGGGTTCCGACTTACCCCCGCCGCAACCTCCGGAGAACATCGATAAAATGAGCTTCCCTTCCTGGTCCGAGATCGAATGTGCCGCCGTAACCGGCGGCCTCGCCCCCACTGCCCTGCGCCGGATGAGAGATTTTTACCGCCGGGTGGCAGAGTGTCCGGAACTTCGCATGTTGCTTTCAGCGATGAAGGAGCGTCTCGCCGAACCCAAACCGTGCGATGGAGCCGAAGCGGCAAAGGTGTTTCCCCGCGTGGAAGAGCGCGACGCCTTTCACCTGCTGGTGCTGCTCGGAGGTTTTACCGCCGCCAGTGCCGGCTGGCGACAGCGGGGATTTCCGGCGGAATTATTCACTGCCGCCTGGCGCGACGCCGGCATCTGGACCGCCCATCATGAGGAGAATCTTCACTCCACCGGAATTTCGCTGCGGATCCTAAACTGGATGAAACTTCACTGCGAATCGCGCATTGCCCGTCCGGGCAGACTTGAATTTGAGTTCGATCTCGATTTCAACTTCAAACTCCGCATCATCCGCAACCGGGACGGACGTCCGGAAGCGGTTCCGGAATCCGCTGACTTGCCCGACGTCGACACGCTCCTTGCCCCGGGCGATCCCGTTGCCGCCATTCACATTCCCGCCGATGAGCCGCTGCTTCCCGGCGAATGTCTTAATTCGCTGCGCCGCTTCCGGCGTTTCGCCGCCCGGCACCTGACCGGACGACCGCCCCGGGCTCTCGTCTGCGAATCCTGGCTGCTCGATCCGCAGCTCCGTCGGCTGCTGCCGCCGGATTCCAACATTGTGCAGTTTCAACAGATCGCCGGCACCCTCTTTCCCCTGGCGCAGCCGGCCGACACGGTGTGGCGGGTTTTCGGGGACGCCGGTCTCCGCGACGGTATTTTCAACCGCCGCAACTGCAACTCACTGCAGCGGCGGATTGTGGATTTCGTGCGCGACGGCGGCGAGTTTCACATGGGGTTCCTCTATATCCCGATCGAAGAGCTGGATGCGCTCTTGTAATTTTTCGATGGCAAGTGTATATTATGTAAATCATTATATGGACTTAATGCTGAAGGAATCAAAACATGTACAGCGCATCCGATCTTAAAAAAGGACTTAAAATCGAAATCGACGGGGCCCCGTGGGTCATCACCGAATTTGAATTCTGCAAGCCCGGCAAGGGCACCGCGCTCTACCGCTGCCGCCTCAAAAACATGATCACCGGCATCGGAATGGAAAAGACCTACCGTCCGACCGACAAAATCGATCAGCCCAACATCGAAGAACGCGAGATGTACTACAGCTACTTCGACGGCCATCACTACATCTTCTCCGACCCCAACACCTACGAAGAGATGACCGTGGACGCGAGCGTGCTCGGCGACCGCGCCTACTTCCTGATCGAAAACAGCCTCTGCAACTTCGTGCTCTACAACGGTCAACCGATTGAGATCACGCTTCCGACCTTCATCGAGAAGGAGATCGTCGAGACCGAACCGGGCGCCCGCGGCGACACCGCCACCAACGTGACCAAACCGGCGAAGATCGACAACGGTTATGAAATTCAGGTGCCGCTTTTCATCAACCAGGGCGACATTGTCAAAATCGACACGCGCACCGGCGCATACGCGGAACGGGTGAGCAAAGCGTGACCGGAAATAAAATTGCCAATTTGAAGCGGCGTTCCGAGCTGCTTCGCGCGATCCGGAGCGGTTTCTACCGCTCCTTTTTTGTCGAGGTCGAGACCCCGGTACGGATCCCCGCCCCGGCGCCGGAGGAATATATCGAATCGATCCGCGCGGAGGGGGAATTTCTGCGCACCAGTCCGGAACTGGCGATGAAGGTGCTGCTGGCTGACGGCATGGAGAGAATTTTTCAGATCGGCAGCGCCTTCCGGGCCGGAGAGCACGGCTGGAAGCACCGTGAGGAGTTCACCATCCTCGAATACTACGCGACCGGCTGGAACTACCGGGAACTGGCGGAATTTACCGCCGCGCTGCTGCAGGACGCGGCCAGGGAGATATTCGGAACCCCCGTTCTGGAATGGCGTGACCGCCAGCTTGATTTCAGTGACGTCAGTTTCATCACCGTGGACGAAGCGTACCGCCGTTATGCGGGGGTTTCCGCTTTCACCTCCGATCAGGACGGTTCTTTTGATGAGCTGATGGTGACTTGCGTTGAACCCAATCTCGGCAGCCGCGGGCTCGAATTTCTGATCGACTACCCGGCTTCGCGCGCCTCGCTCGCCCGACTTGCCCCCGACCGCCGGGTCGCGGAGCGCTGGGAACTCTACGCCGCCGGCATCGAACTCGGCAACGCCTTCGGCGAACTCACCTGCGCCGCCGAACAACGCGCCCGGTTCGCCGCCGCGCTCGAATTTCGCGCCCGGGCGGGAATGCACCCCTACCCGGAAGCGACGGATTTCCTCTCCGCACTCGATCGCGGGCTTCCCGAATCATCGGGCTGCGCCATCGGGTTCGACCGGCTGGCAATGCTCTTCTGCGATGCGCAGGAGATCGGCGACGTGCGCGCCTGAAGCGTATTTGTCCTCGCCCTCCGGCCGGGAGAACCAGCCCGGTGGCAAGCGAGATCACAATTGCCGGTCGCGGGCCGGAGCCGGTTTCAGGACATCGATCATCTGCACCAGTTCGGGAGCGATCTCAATCGCCCCGCTCTCCGGATTGAGCAGCGTGAAATCGTTGCCCTCGTAAAGGGTGATCATATCGACCGGCTGCTGCCACGCCCATTTGATCAGCGAGGAGATCCTTTCGATATCGGCCTCCTTCATCGAAATCCCCTTCCGAACCACCGGACTGGTGATCATATACCAGCAGTCGGTACGGACATCAAGACAACTTTTCATTCCCTGTTTCCGGGCGAGGCGGGCGAGCATCGCCGCCTGTTCGCGGGCGATCGGATCATAGGCGGCAAGCCGTTGCTTATCCCACGGCCACGGGAAATATTTGATGGTGATGCCGTCGAACAGCTTTTCGTCGATCCAGCGTTTCCACTGATATTCGAAGTTGGCCGGTTCATCATTCTGCAGGCGTCCGGAATCGTTGAGCATCATAAAGGTGATATGGCCGTAGAGTTCCACCCCCCTC
>CAKUKT010000247.1 GCA_934663655.1 uncultured Victivallaceae bacterium | reverse complement strand
TCTTCGGATTTCGGTTCGGCAATCCGCAGTCTCAGCGCCGGACGCTGAAAACCATCCCGTTCAACCTCAATCGCTTCCACACTGAAGTCGGTGAGTTCCCGGTACACCCCGTTTTCCGGTCCGGCAAAAAGCTGCAGATCCGCCCGCTCGAGTTCGATCGGTCCGCTGCTCGTCGATACCAGCGTCACCTCCGCCACCCGGTCATCCGCGGGACGCCGGGAGAGACGCCTCCGCAACCGCATCTCCGGATGTTCCGCCAGCAGATCAATCACCGAAGCCGCTCCCCCCAGCCGCGGCACACATTTGAACTCTTCCGGCGCCGACACCGTGACCGGAAACGTTCCCGATTCCTTGGTCTCAAACGGCTTGAGTATGATGAAGAACTCCACCCCACGACGGTGACACATCGCCGCCACCTGCCGGAGCAGTTCCACTCCACCCAGCGGTTCGCCGTCGTCAAGTACCGCGTTCGCATGGTTGTAGATGTCGGAGAAATTGGTGATCCAGTACAGACGCGAAATCCCCAGATCCCTGATCGCTTCAACCATCGCCTCCAGATCGGCAAGCCGGTAACTGCCCGCCCCCGCCGGACGCTCCGCCGGAGCATCCTTGTCCGAAAACGTGTGGAAACACTTCCAGTAGTTGTCCAGTATGTCCACCGTCGTGAAAAAACGCTTCTCCGCTCCTCCCGCCGCCAACACCGTCCCCAGTACCAGCAGTGCCGCCGCAATTGTTTTTATTCGTTTCATCTTTCAAGCTCCACGATCATTGGGCAAATGTGACTTTGATCCCCTCCGGAGAGAAGTAGCAGGCCCAACCCGGATTTACGTAACTCGAATTTGCAAAAGATTGACCGCTGTCCCGCACCCGGTTGTAAAGCTCCTTGCCCGTCAACAGTTCCACATGGCCATCCAGAAAACTGGTGCCGATGCGGTTGTTGTGGCGCGCCTGCATCCGATAGGTGTAAGCGTCATTGCTGTTCACGTGCCAGAGATTGAACTGCTTTTTCGTGCTGGTGTTGTAGGTGTCGCACAAGTAATTGAGCAATGATGGCTTCTTTACCCGTTGACCCAGCAGCGTTCCCCCGTTCCCCGTCGGATTGTTGAACTGCGGACTGTGCAGGTCTTTGGTGACACAGTCGTAACCGTATGGCACCCCGTACGTGCTCTGCATCTGATAATAAGATGCCGAGGTGTCCACAATCGGATTGTACGCTATGCTCGGACAACTCACATATTTTGCCCCCTCCGGCACATATTTAGTCGCCGTGAGCCAGTCCGCCCAGGTCGCAAGACGTTCGTGTATCAGATTCGCCGAGGTGTCCAGATACATGAGGTAATGGTTGCTGAAGTCATTCGCGTAGAAACTCGCCACCTGCTGACTCTGTTTCAAATTGCTCACACAATTGCTCGCTTTTGCCGCTTCCCGGGCTTTCGACAGCGCCGGCATCAGCATCGCCGCCAGGATCGCAATGATCGCAATCACCACCAGCAGTTCAATCAGCGTAAATCCTACTTTCTTTTCGCGAGAAAAGAAGGTAGGCAAAGGAAAGCGCTGTGTCGCGGCGGCCCGTACTTTCTTTTCGCGAGAAAAGAAAGTAGGCAAAGAAAAGCGATGTGTCGCGGCGGCTGCGCCTGTCGGCGCGACTCGCCTTGATCGACGCTTTCTTGAAGAAAGCTTGGCAAAGACTTCCATGTCCATCTCTTCGTCTTTAATATTATTTATAAGTGAAAAGGAATCAGGCAAAGAAACATGTTGTGTCACCGCCGCTGCGCCTGTCGGCGTCTCTCGCGTTGATCGACGCTTTCTTGAAGAAAGCTTGGCAAAGACTCCAGCGGACCCTCCCTTGTCCCCGGATACCGGCATTGGAAAATGTCTGAGGCCGATTCGCAAATACATAGTTATACCTCCGGCTGTTAGCAGGTTGAAATCTGATGGGAGGTCGCAGGTATGGCTCTCTGAACCTGCCGCCACTCCATGTTGAAACCTTTCGTTACAACCATTGTCTTCATACCAGTGCTGATTTCCTACCCGAAACCCGGGTGGAACGCCAGCTGACTACCCACCCCGCCAATCTCAGGGACCTCAAAATCACTGATAATCAATATCTTCCCCGAGTCCCCCCCCTCGCCACCCCGGTTTCACTCCCCGTACCGGAATCTTATTTCGTTGCCGACCATTGCCTCATCAGCGTCAGCGTACTGTTTTTGATCATCGTTGAAGGAGATACGCTCGAACGGTTTGACTCCTCCTCCCGTTCCCGCTGTTGCTGTCTGCCCACCATGAAGTTCTTTATCTTTCCAATCTGATAGGAAATGTGCTCCCGCATTGTACTCTCCGCTTTCGCTTCATCTCCGTCACAGATGTAATCAAATATCTTCTGGTGATGCAACTGCGCATCCCGTACATGCATATCGTTCAAGAGCATTCGATTGTTGAACGCCTTCCCGAGCTTCTGATACTCCGCAATCTCTCCATCAACCTTGCCGTTGCTCATCAACGCGAGTATCATCACCGAACTCTGAAAATAAAATAACCCCAGCCGCCGGTTGCCGCACTCCCCGACTATCGTCAAATGAAAATTGTGGTCACACAGTACCATCTGCGCTTTGTCACCTTCCTGGAGGCTCTTTTCCTCCTCCACCAGGATCTCTTCCAGTTTGTGCAGTACCTCCAGCGGCCGGTATTGGGCCAGCCGTCGCGCCGCCATCGGCTCAATCGCTTCCCGCAATTCACACCAATCCAGCATGTCGCAAAGCGTGAAATTGCGCAGCCGGTAACCCCGGTAGGGCATGTATTCCATGAGCTCAAGATTGACCAGCTGGTTCAGCCCCTCCCGAATCGCCGCCCGCGAGAGTCCGAGTTTTGCCGCTATCTTCGTCTCCCGGACCGCTTCTCCACAGATCAACCCGCCGTTCAACAGCTCCTGCATCAATTGTATGAAGGCGGTAGCCCCGGCCGGGAGTTCCTCCGCTTTCGGCACCGGTTCAACAACACGTTCAGCCATGTGATGTTCTCCATTCGCAAGTGGATTTGCAATTAATATTATAGTTAAGAAACGTACTTTGTCAACTATTTTTTGAAAAAATCTTAAAATATTTTACATTTTGGCGATTGCCCTCCCTTCTCATATCTTTACAGGTCGTTTCTGAACCGTACCCGGCCAATACTCGTTGCGCTGTTCCCGTCGGTTTCCCGCGCAGGTGTCCGGAACGAGCGCTCCCGCCGATTGCGGAAAGGTTGGGTGTTGCGGATTGTTCACTGCGGCCGAATATGCTTATCCCAACTCGGCAGCTGATATGTCGAATGATCGTTCAATTGGAAAACGATGAATAGAAGGAAACAAACGCAGCGCAGTTCTGCCCGCGTTTCCCGGTTTCGGAACATCACAGCAGCGATTGCGCATCAACGTCCGCAACCACCTCGATCCCGTCCGGCGGCGTCCGGTGCAGCACCAGCTCCCGCAATGCCTGCCGCAGCCGGTTCAGATTGCGCCCCCGCAGCGTCATCAGATAGCGGAATTTGCCTTTGATCCGTTCGATCGGCGCCGGCAGCGGCCCCGCTACCCGGATGCCTTCGGCCGTGAAAGGCGCAAGCGCATTTTTGAAGCTCTCAGCATAACGCGCCACCGAACTCTCCTCCGGTCCGCGGAAAAATATCGCAATCAACCGGGTGAACGGCGGATAAGCCAGCAATTCCCGCATCTCCAGGTCGTAGGCCGCAAAACCGGCGAAATCACCCCGCGAGGCAAACTCAATCACCTCATTCTCCGGGTGCCAGGTCTGCAATATCACCTCCCCGGGACGGTCGCCGCGCCCGGCCCGACCCGCCACCTGGGTGATCAGCTGAAATACCCGCTCCGGAGCCCGGAAATCGGGCATCGCCAGACCGTGGTCGGCATTGAGAATCCCGACCAGCGTCACCTTCGGAAAGTGCAACCCCTTGGCGATCATCTGCGTTCCGATCAGCAGATCCAGTTCGCCGCGGCGAAACTTCTCCAGCACCTGCTCGTAATCGGCCGCGCTGCGCATGGAATCCGAGTCCATCCGCGCCAACCGCGCCCCCGGAAATGCTCCCCGCGCCATTTTTTCGATCTTTTCGGTGCCGCTCCCGAGGTAGGAGAGTTTCGGACTGCCGCACTCCGGACACACCGGCGGAGCGGGAACCACATTGCCGCAGAGGTGGCAGGCGAGCGTCTCCCGCGCCCGACTGTAGGTGAAACTGACCGAACACTCCGGACAACGCGCCTCGTAGCCACAGGCACTGCAACTCAATACCCGCGAATAACCCCGACGATTTAAAAACAAGATCACCTGTTCGCCCGCTTCCAGACGCGCCTCCACCGCTTCCCGCAACGGACGCGAAAACAACGCGCTCTCCCCCGAAC